>JBDRUF010000008.1 GCA_039801245.1 candidate division WOR-3 bacterium | reverse complement strand
ATCGGGATGGTACCCTCAAATGGCGTTACTTGATAGGAGGAGGTGTTGATTGGTCTGCAGCGATAGCAATGGATGGAATAATATTTATTGGCTCGGGTGATGGTTATCTAAATGCAGTTCAGGGTTCAGGAGTTCTTGCCAATAGCCCTTGGCCAAAGTTTAAGCACGACAACCAGAACACCGGGCGAGTTGGGGGTGGTGTGGGAGGGGGAAAAGGTCGTAAGTTTGAAGGAAAGGTTTCAACAAATAACTAAGAGGAGGCAAAATGAAGAGATTGTTACTGAGCGGGCTGATATTATTTATTTCACTGGCGTCAGCCTGGACACCGCCGGAGCGGGTTGACCGAAGACCAGAGGGCTACTGGGTTCAGATTCCGGATTTGGCAGTATCCAGAGATGGCATTCCGCATATCTCTTGGCGTGAGGGTCCGCCATTGCATTACAAGATAATGTACTCACGCCGGTCCGGTGACACCTGGATTATCCCGATGAATGTGTTTCGTGACCCTGGTGAATTATGGCGCACGAGAATTGTAGTTGACACTGCCGGAGTGCCTCTTGTGCTGCTGGGCACTCAGGATGTCCGTCCGCCCAAGATCAAATACTCTAGGCTTTTGGGCGATACCTGGTCAACGCCAAAACTTGCTTTTGACCGCAACAGCGTGCCGGATGATATTATCGTTGACAGCCTCAATCGCATCCATCTGCTGTTTGGTGAACTTGGCGGCTTAGAAAAGATGTGGTATTCCCGGTATGATAGCGAAGGCGACTCTTTTTGGACGCCGATTCTTGTTGCTCAGGACAGCGAGGACCTGGAGGGTGGTTCACTTGCGGCTGACCGTGATAATAACCTGCATGCGGTATGGATGAGTTTTGTTACCTACGGCATTGACTACTCATTTTATAATGGTGATTCCTGGACAAGGCATGTGCATCTTCCCGATTCCTATCCTCACCGTCAGTCATATTACGAGAAGGTAGCGGTTGATTCGCTTTCCGTTCCCCATATCGTCTGGGAGGAAGGTGGAGCCGGGATATTTTACACCACAAAGCGGGGTGATTCTGGATAGGTCCGGAACGGGTGAGTCCGCCTGGTGCTAATGCTTTTCTCCCGGAAATTTGCATTGATAATCGCAATCGTCCGAATGTGGTATGGACATCCTCAAATCCGGACTCCGGTGTATTTCATTCAGTCCGGATTGATACCGGCTGGTCAGCACCAGAGAAAATAACCTCCTACGAGTGTTGGTCAAGTCTTGTCAGCAGCGGAGAATGGCTGCACCTTGCTCTTTGGAGTTTGGATCCAATGCACATCTATTACACCAAAAGTCCCTCCGCTGGCGGTGTAAGTGAATCAGTTAGTCCAGCGGGTTGGTCAAGGATATGGATATCCAGTTTTTGCAGACAGGTTCCGGTACGATTTGCGTTGAATAGGGCTGGACCGGTTCAACTTGCTTTTGTCGATGCTGTTGGTCGGCGGCGATTTGGGCTTAACCTCGGAATTCTGCCGCCAAGAGAGCATATCGTAGATATAAACATTAGGGAGCTGCCGGTAGGGGTGTATATGATTATTATTAATGAAGCGGACTATCCGGTCGTTGGCAGATTAATAAAAATTAAATAATATCAGGAGGTAAAGATGAAACAGAGCTAAAGGCTGATAACAGCCTTGGTAGTGCTTGTTGCCTTTACAAGTGCTGCGGACCAAGGGGTCATCATTCAAGGTTGGACCCTTGGGGAGGCTTTTGGACTGGACTGGGGTGATGGTGACAGAATCAAGGATGAACTCTGGAACGACTGCTATCTGGTCTATGAGATGCTCCGTGCCAAGCCGGCGAGTAGAATGAAGGGAAGTAGTTGAGCCGGAAGGTGGTGCTGACAGAACAGAATAGGCTGAAGATAAAGGGGCGGCATTAACTGCCGCCCCTTATACTCTCTGTGCTCTTTACTTTTGTTCCTCTGCGGGTTCGGTGGTTTCGGTTTTGAAGTCATCCTCCTTCATCAGGATTTCTATCTTTGCCTTTTCCCGCAGGCGGGCGATTAACTGGTCGTAGAGTTCCTTTTCCTTTTCGCGGCGGAGTTTGTTTTCTATCTTACCTTTGACCTCGCTGAATGGACGGGTATAAGCCGGTTTCTTTTCCTCCATTTTGATGAAGGTGTAGGTGGTGTCGTTCAGTTTGATAACAGGAGAGAAAGCCCCTTTGCTCAGGCTATAGGCGGCGCTCACCACCTTTTGGTCCCGGGCTTTGTCATCACGGGTTAAGGAGATTTCGCCGCCTGACCATTTGCTGCCTGAAACCGAAAAGCGGCGGATGAGGTCGGTAAATTCAATCTTCTGGGCGGTGTCCTTGCGGGTTATTTTGACGATGAGGTAGCCGCTTGGGGTCTGGAATGGAGCGCTGACTTCGCCTGGGTTTAGTTTGAACAGGGATTTGACAAATGATGCCGGCAGGGGAGAGGCGAGTTTGACATAGGTGCCAAGATGGGAGGAGTCAATACTAGGGAGTGTGGATTCGGCAAGGAGTTTCTGAAGTTGCTCCTGGGTCTGGACCGTAATCAGTTCGGGCTGATAGAGCCGGTCTGCTGAGGAGAGGTCGGCAAAGGCAAAGGCGCAAAACTCAGAGGAGGTAAATGGTCCGGCGAGTTTGCAGGGCTGGGTGAGGTCAGGAATATCCTTCCCCGCAATGTTCTGCACCGGTGTGTTGGGAAGGCGGATGTTGGCTGGAGCAAGGGCACCAAGTGAGGCAAGGGAGTCGGTGTTGGTTGTCTCCTTTAATTTTTGGGCAAGTTCCTGCGCCTTGTTCGGGTCGGACACAAAGAGGGCGATGCCGTGAATCATCTGCGGAATTCTGCCCGCAAGCGCCCAGGTGCGGAGCTGTTCTGCCTTTGTCCTTGTTTTTGTTACCATCTCCCGGCAGCGGACCCGGGTTGGCTCCTTGAAGTCATTGATGGTCTTTTGGTATTCGGCATAAAGGGTGGCGGAGTCAAGTTGAACCTTTTCGGTTGTCTCTTTTTTGCGGTAGGCGTCAATCAGGATAGCGGTACGCCGGTTGAGGAGCTGGTCAATAACCCGGTTGCTGAGCCAGATTTTTTCCTTTTCACACTCCTTCAGGAGGAGTTTCTCAACTATCAACTGGTCAAGGATGCGTCGTTTGCCTTCAGGGGTCTCAAACTGCCCGCGGAAGAATGGCGGGATGGAGTTGAGGCGTTCTTCAAGTTGCTCGCTGGTAATGGGCACACCATTGACAACTGCGAGGGTATCTTTGTTCTGGTCAATTGCCAGGGTGTCCTGAATCACACTTGCCGCCTTTTTGAGACGGGCAATCTCCTTTTCATAAATCTGATTGCTCCTTTCCTGGCGCAGTTCCACCGCAATCTGGTTTTTTACTTGGTCAAAGGTTTTGACCTCCTTTGGTTTTTTCTCGGTAACACGGATGATATAAAAGGTGTCATTGATGGCGATGGGTATGCTGATTTCACCGGGTTTGAGTTTGAATGCGACCTGTTCAATTGGTTTGGGCTGAACGCCGCGGGCAAAAAGCCCCATATCACCGCTGCGTTCCTTGTCAGGCGCAATGGAGTAGGTTTTGACAATCGTGTCCCATTTGCCTGTATCTGCAAGTAGAACTGCACGGAGAGAGTCAGCCAGGGTTTTTGAGGCAACGACCAGTTGGAAGCCGTGGACCTTTTCCGGGGTGGTGTATTTGGCGATGTTTTTCTTATAGTTTGCCCGGAGTTCCTTTTCCGTAGGTTCGGCTTTATCAGTAACATACCGCTCATACCAGGTCTGAAACATCTGCCGGTTGCGGATGTCGTTAAGTGTTTTGGCAACCTGAGGTTCATTTGCCAGACCGGCAGCGTTTGCCGCCTCATAAAGTAGTCGGTTGTCAATCATCGTGTCCAAGAGTGTTAGTTTCTTTTCATAGGGTTCATAGGCAGCGGGATTGCGGCTGATGCGGTCATCCAGTTCAATGCGGGTGATGGGGTAGCCGTTGACATAGGCGACCCGCTCCTGATAATTTTTCTTAAAGCAGCGTTCAATCGCATCAAGGGCATCCTGGGCATAGGGTGATTTGAGATACCGGGTGGCAACCTGCTCGTAATTCTTCGCCGCCTCCATAAAATTTTCCTGAAGTTCTTGGGAGAGTGCCAGACGGTAGATAATTGCTGGAGCCTCAGGGTGTTTCGGATAGTTTATAAGCAAATTTTGGTAAATCGACTCGGCTCGGGGGTAATCCTTTGTTTTATCCAGGTAGTAATCCCCAAGTTCCAATTGCAGGGCAAACTGCTGTGCCGGGTTTAGCCTTTGATTGTTAAGGGCCAGGAGTAAGTCGAACGCCCGTGAATAGTTATGCTCAGCGTAGTAAAAATAGACGCTATCAAGTGCTGGCAGAGTCAGATTCAGACCCAGAGCCAGCGTGATGATACCTAATGTAGTAATCGTAAAGGTCATTTTCATTATGCCTCCTTTCAAATTTCCAACTTTTCCATAAGTTTCTCTTCAGCGGAGAACCTGCAGGACAATCATCATCACCGTGCCAGAAAACATCGGGATGACGACATTGTCATTAATCTCAAATGGCAGGGTCTCCACGACCGACGCAGCAACAGCACCAATAATACCAACAACCAGCGGCATGTCAATACCGGGTAGAATCGAGACAAAATAGGCAATTCCGAGGCAGGAGAGTAGCCCGGCAACTGTGCCTTCGAGGGTTTTGCGAAAGACTCTGATTTTTCCTAAGGAAAGTCCCACAATTGCTGCGACCGTATCACCAATGGCAAGGAATGAGATGGCGGCAATGAATACCCCTTTGTTGGCGCCAAAAAGGAGCATACACACTAATGATGCTACCATCAAGTAACTGCCGCCAGTAAGGGAGGTGAACTCCTTGCGGCGCAAGAGTGAACCGAAAAGGATAATAAAGATGTCCTTAAACGGGTTCAGTCTGAGTCTAAGCAGGTCAACGATGAGAAAGACGGCGGTAGCGATAGCCATCAGGGTCAGCGATAATGAACGGGAGGGGAGGCAGTAATAGACAAGAGGGATTAAAAGGGCGGTAAGATGAACCAGTTTTCTACCTAATTCTGGACCTAAAACTCAACACCTCCAGAGATTTGCTGGGGACTACCAAGTTCCCTTGCCTCAGGTGCAACACCGGTGGCATAGCCGTAATCAAGGTAAAAACGTTTAAACCTGAAACCGAGACCGAAACTGAAATTGTTGCGATAGGAGCCCAGTCGGGCATAAATTATCTCTCGGAATGAGTATTCACAGCCAAGGTTGGTAAAAAGGCTTTTTTCCTCCAATGCCGCCTCAGCCTCAATGGCGAGGCGTAGTTTATTCCTGCCGAAACGGAAAAGCCTGCCTGCACCCAATGCCGGGCGCGGAGTAATAAACTCCTTGGTGCCGGTATCCCAGAAAAGGGGCGAGGTGCTGAGGTTGCGGATGCGCAAGCCGATGTCAATATCGGATAAAGGGGTGAGGTTGATCCCGAAGTCAAACCCCATCCCAAAGCAGGAGGCGGTGCCACCAAGGTTTTGATAGATGATTTTGGCATTAGCACCAAGGGCAAGGGCAGGGGAGAGGATGCGGGCGAAATTGATGTAACCAACCAGTTGATTGGCATTCACAATTCTATCAACATAGGGACGGTTGTTTTCACCGGGCGGGCTGTCAGGGTTGGGCAAACGGGTGAGTTTGATCCCAGGAATGCCATTGTGCAAAAGGGCAAAGCCAAAGGTTTGATGTTTATCAGGAAAGGCAAGACCGATAAAGTTGTGCTTGACCAGGCCGGAAAAGTCTTCTGAGTGCATCAGTAGGACGCTCGGGCGCCTAAGGCGTGCAGAGAGCGCAGGGTTGTAATAGATGGCACTTGGGTCTGCGCTGGCTGCCACCACCGCACCGCCCATACCAATTGCCCTTGCCGAGGCACCCAGTTCCTCAAAGTCACCGGCATATTTGGTAGCGAGTGCGGTTGAAAAAAGGGCAAGGATGAGGAAAAATTTCTTTTGCTGGAAATTCATTGATATTCCTCCTAAAATTATCCGGGGAGTCGTGTTACCCGGGTTACAAGTTCCTTTTTTAAGGTATATCTTGGACGGGAATAGGTGGGACGGATGGTAACCTTGATTGAGTATTCACCCTGAGGCACAAGTTTACCTTGATTGTCCCTGCCATCCCACACAATCAAGACCTCACCCGGTCCCTGTTGATAGGGAGGGGTGAGGGTTCGAACTGGTTCATTCCGTTCATTTAGGATGTCAATCAGGATTTCTGCCCGCTGGGTTAAATAAATGGCGATGGTTGTCCCGGGCTGGATAGAGTCAAACTCTTTGGGAAAGCAGCCGATAAGAAAACCATCAAGCGCAATGAGATAATACTGACCGCCATCAGCCTCACTGACAAAAAGCTGACCGAACTTTCTCCCAATCGCAATCCCTCTTGGTGAGTTGAACACCGGCTGGTCGCTGCTACCCTTTGCCTCCCTGCCAAAGGAGATGATGTATTTCAGACCCGGGTCAAAGATATGGATTGTGCAGTTGAGTCGGTCGGTAACATAGAGGTTACCATAGCGGTCAAAGGCACAGTAGTTGAAATTAGCGGTATCAAGCCCGATGCGCCGGCAGTCAATTGAGCGCAAAATCTCGCCGGAAAGGCTTAACTGGTTGATCCGGGTTCCAGAGCGGTCAACAACCATCAACAGGTCAAGCCCAATGTCATTAAAGGGTGCCTCGTTGTCCAAAATCGCAACACCGGTTGGCTTTTCAAGCCCGGGTTGATAGACAGCAATCTTTGTGTTGTTCTGGTCATAAACCACAATTCGGTCATTATCGGTGTCGGTGACATAGACCCTGCCTTTGGAATCAAGCGCCACCCCATAGGGATGGTTGAGACTGGAGTCAACAACCCCAACCCATTTCAGTTCACCACCAGTATAGCGCAGGCGGACGAGTCGGTTGTTGTCGGTGTCGGCAACATAGACATCACCATTTTCGTTGCAGGCGATGCCATGGGGGCGGTTGAACTGACCTGTGCCTGCACCTTTTGAGCCAAATATGCCTGGTTTTGTCAGTTTGACATTATAGACTATCTGACCGGTGCCGGAGTTTACCGCAAATAGGGTTAAAAGCGCATCGTCGCGCCAGGTGGTGGTGTCCTCCTCCTCCTTCATCTTGGCGCAGCATAGCCCTTCAGGTTCATCAACCCTGAACCCTTCGCCCAAATACATATTCAGATAGAAACTGCTGATGCGGGTGAAGCCGAGGGTGTGAGAAAATGGTGGCGGAATCAGGGTCGTGGGTACATCAAGAGTCAATAGTGACGCTAAAATAATAGCCACTGAAGGTATAATATTTGTGAAGGGGCAAAAGTCAAGGAATCATATTGAGTGCAACAACTCCGTTGTTGCGACCGAAGACAGAAGACCGAAGCCGGTCCTTGGTCTCCTGTCTTTTGTTATTCTATTATCTCTGAGTTAAATACAGGCAGCGTTGAGTGAGAGAAGTGCCGGGTAGTTGGAGTTTGATGAAGTAGATGCCTTGAGCAAGACCTTCTGGTTGCCAGATGAGTTGGTGTGTGCCAGCAGGCTGGTTCTGGTCAAAGAGAGTGGCGACGGTTCTGCCGGTGATGTCAAAGGCAAGAATGCGGACAGGAGTGGCAGAGGGAAGTTGATAGCGGATGGTTGCGGTTTTGGTGAACGGGTTGGGTAAAACATCAAGCAAGAGATTTGGCAGAGGCTTGGTTACCTGTTCTTCCACACCCGTATAAACCAAGCCCAACGAGTCGGTCTTGATAAGATAGACATCAGGATTGTCCCGAGTATCTCCTTTCCATCCCGCAATGATGTAGCCACCATCAGCAGTTTGTTGAACTGACCAACCCTCATCCCCGGTTGCACCACCGTATGTCCTTGTCCAGAGCGTATCACCCAACGAGTCGGTCTTGATAAGATAGACATCACGCATTCCCGCGCCAAAGGATTCGGTAAATCCGGCGATGATATAGCCACCATCAGCAGTCTGCTGGACCGAGTAGCCAACATCCGTTTCCTCTCCCCCATAGGTCCTTGTCCAGATTGTGTCGCCGTTGGCGTCGGTCTTCACAAGAAAGACATCAACCCCTCCTGCGCCAAAGGAATTGGTATATCCGGCGATGATGTAGCCATCATCAGCAGTCTGTTGAACCGAGTAGCCAAATTCGTTCTCTGTTCCGCCGTATGTCCTTGTCCAGATTGTGTCGCCGTTGGCGTCGGTCTTGACAAGATAGAAATTATACCCTCCTGCGCCAAAGGACACGGTAAATCCGGCGATGATATAACCGCCATCAGCAGTCTGTTGAACCGACCAACCCTCATCAAAATTTGTCCCGCCATAGATTCTTGTCCAGATTGTGTCGCCGTTGGCGTCGGTCTTCACAAGATAGACATCATTAGAAGAATTACGCCTGAGGGCTGTGAACCCGGCGATGATGAAGCCGCCATCAAAGGTTTGTTGGACCGATGAGCCAATATTAAAAATTCCTCTGGAGAATCTTCTTGTCCAGATGGTGTCACCAAAAGAGTCGGTCTTGATAAGATATACATAAGTAGTATCGGCATTTACACCAAGGGGAATAGTAAATCCGACAACGATGTAACCGCCATCAACGGTCTGCTGCACCGAGAAACCCCTGTCCCAAAAGTTTCCTCCATAGGTCTTCTCCCATCGCTGCTGGGAAAATACAGGAGAGATAGAAACAAGGAGAATGAAAGGCAAGAAATGTCTCATTATGCCTCTTTATTTTATTAAGACCAGTTTTCTTGTCCCTGTCTCACCGCCCGATTTCAGGACAAAATAAAGGGAAACTGCTTTGATATCTATCCTCCTTTTTGCTCTTCTTTTCCTTAATTTAATTATACACCAGAATCCTGAAAAGTAAAAATGGGGTTTTGGATAGGTGGGTTTGTATACTTATAGGTATACAAGAAGATTTCGGGAAAAATCAGGTTAAGTTTGAAAGATAAATAACTTAGCCGAATTTATCAGTTTTTGAGATCCCACCCCGGGGATGACCCCATTGGTGGTTTTTGATTCTGTTATTCTTTCGGAGTTTTCTGCGGTTTTGTCCTTTTTTATCAGGCGGAGATTGGTTCCCGCTTTTGCGGGAATGATAAGGAGACCAAGGAGAAATGACCGAAAACCGAAGTCCTATTTCGTTTCTGGTCTTCTGTCGGAATGGCAGATGGGTAGGGGAACTTGACTGAGATGAAAGGTGGTTTAGAATAGCCCGATGATTAAGAGTGGTGATTTTGTGCTCCTGTACCATTCTGACAATATGAAGTTTCTGGTGATGGTGCAGGAAAAGGGGCTTTTCTCCACGCACCGGGGCAATCTTGATTTTGCCGAGATTAGAAATAAGGATTTTGGTGATTGGGTTGAGACCCAGTATGGGACAAGGTTTTATCTTTTGAAGCCGACCCTTGCTGACCTGGCTTTGAAGGTGAAGCGGACAACAACAGTTGTTTATCCAAAGGATACCGGTTATGCGCTCTTGCAGACACTAATTTTTCCCGGGGCAAGGGTTATTGAGGTTGGTTCTGGTTCTGGCGCGCTGACCGTGATTCTTGCCAATTTTGTCCGTCCTGATGGCAGGGTCTATTCTTATGAAAGGAGACCGGAGTTCAGCAGGAATGCGCAGGAGAATGTCAGGCGTTACGGGCTGGAGGGTTATTGCGAGTTTTTTGTCTCTGACCCTGCTGAGGAGGGGTTTTTACAGGAGGGGGTTGATGCGGTCTTTCTTGATTTGCCCGAACCCTGGACTCTGGTTGGTGCGGCAAAGAGGGCTTTGAAAGGAGGGTTTCCGCTTTGCGGTCTGGTGCCAACGGTTGAGCAGATGCGCAGGTTTGTTTCCGCGCTTGGTGGGGAGGGTTTTGTGCGGATAAGGGCAAAGGAGATTTTTGAGCGGGCATATTTTCTGCGGGAGACCGGAACAAGACCTGTTGACAGAATGGTTGCGCACACGGTTTATCTTGTTTTTGCGCACAAGGCAAATATGTAGTTCATAGTTTGTAGTTTATGGTTTTTAGTTTTAAAACCAGGAACCCAAAACCAAGGACCAAGAACTATTTTTGGATAGGATTATTTTTGGTATTGGTGACGCTTGGTTGTTCTGGCAGCGGGGAAAAGGGGAGAGGTAGAACCGGGATTGAAAAGAGCGGCTGTGTTTCCTTGGTGCCGAGCATCACAGAAATCATCTATGCGATTGGTGCAGACAGCCTTTTAAAGGGAAATACCGCTCAGTGTGACTATCCTTTGGCGGCGCAAAGGGTTTATAAGGTTGGTGATTTTCAGGCACCGGATTTGGAAAGAATTATGGCGCTAAAGCCCGGGGTTGTTTTTGCCACAAGACCGGTTCACAATCAACTGATTGCAAGGCTCAAGGAACTTAAAGTTAGAGTATATGTCTCTGAGCCTAAGGATATTGAAGGGGTTTTTGCCGAGATGGAATCGGTGGGAAGGATCCTCAGCCACGAGGAGCAGGCAAAAATGGTAATTGAGAGTCTTAAAACAAGGCTTGAATCATTGCCGGTCTTTTCTGATACACCCAGGGTCTATGTGGAGATTGCGATTCAACCTTTGATGAGTATTGGTAAAGGGGTTTTTATCAATGATATTATTTGCCGGGCAGGGGGGAGAAATATATTTGGGGATTTTCCCAATCCCTATCCGATTGTCAGCCCAGAGATGGTGGCAGCGAGAAACCCTGATGTGATTTTGATCTTGCATCCCGGGGTTAAGGCAGGTGAGGTAAAACAAAGGGTTGGCTGGGAAAATATTAGGGCGGTAAAAAATGGCAGGATTTATGCAGAACTGGATGAGGATCTGTTCTTCCGACCAGGACCAAGGGTTGTTGATGGGGTTTTGCTCCTTGCCCGATTGTTGCATCAATAATGGGATATAAAAGGCAAATTGGCTGGCTGGCTCTGGCGTTTGTCCTTCTTGCTGGTATTGTAATTGAGGTGTTTACCGGTCCAGGGGGCTTTTCTTTAAAGAACTTAAGCCCGATTCTCAATTTCCGGTTGCCAAGGATAGGCATCGGGGTTCTCGCTGGCGGGGTTTTGGCGGTTGTTGGTGGCTCTTTTCAGGGGCTTTTGCGTAACCCCTTAGTTGACCCTTGGACATTGGGTGTGGCAAGCGGTGCGGCGTTTGGGGCAACAATAGCAGTAATTTCTAATTCAGGTTCAAGCCTTTTTTTGCCGGTTGCGGCATTTTTAGGCGCGCTCTTGGCAATCGGTCTGGTCTATATTTTAGCGGGTAGTAAGTCAGGGGTTACGGTGACAAGGCTGGTTCTTGCCGGTGTGATTGTCAGTTTTTTCTTTTCCAGTCTGGTGATGCTTTTAATGGTTTTGGGCAGACATACATTGGGTGAGGCGGTTTATCTGATGATGGGGAATTTAGGTGTTGTTTTTACCCGCAGGTCAGGCTGGCTGTTTTTGGTCTGCGCGATTTTGGCATTGGCAGGGAGTTTCTGGCTTATCTTCCATTCGCGGGAGCTGGATGTCATTTCCCTGAATGAGGAGGTGGCGCTGAGCTTAGGTGTTGATGCCCAAAGGCTGACCAGGATGGTTTTTCTGGTTGGCTCGCTGGCAGTGGGAATGGTTGTTGCCTGGACCGGAGCGATAAGTTTTATCGGACTAATCGTCCCGCATTTGGTAAGGATGGTTTTCGGACCAAGGCACAGGGTTGTTTTGCCGGGTTCCTTTCTTTTAGGGGCGGGAATGTTGCTTTTGGCAGATGTGATAGTGCGCACCATTGCCCCTGCCGGTCTGCCATTATCGGTTATCACCGCGCTGGTTGGTGTCCCTTTTTTTATCTATCTTTTAAGGACAAAGGTGTGAAGGCAATTGAGATTGAGGAGATAAGATTCGGTTACCGGGATAGGGTTCTGTTTGACCGGTTTTCTTTGACCATTGAGCAGGGTGAGTTCTTTGGCGTCATCGGACCTAACGGTTCGGGGAAGTCAACCTTGTTAAGACTGATAGCCGGGATTTTAAAACCCCAGGGGGGCAGGATAAAACTGTTGGGAAAGGATTTGAATAGGCTTTCCAGGCGGCAGATTGCAAGGGTGTGCGCGCTTGTGCCCCAGGAGAGTTTTTTTGCCTTTGAGTGGACGGTTGAAGAGGTGGTGATGATGGGGCGCAACCCATTTTTAGGGACATTTGCCCAGCCCAAAGCATTGGATTGGGAAAGGGTTGAAGAGGTAATGGCTCAAACCGGTATTATCGGGTTAAGGGATAAAAGTATTAACTCCATTTCTGCTGGTGAAAAACAGCGGGTGATTGTTGCCCGGGCACTGGCACAGGAACCCGAGGTTATCTTGTTAGATGAGGCAACCTCGCATCTTGATTTGTTTCATCAACTGGCAATTATCCGAATTCTGCTGCAGCTTAAAAATCAGGGCAAAACGGTTGTGTTTGTCTCCCATGACTTGAACGAGGCAGCAAAATACTGTTCTAAGATTTTGCTTCTTGCTCAGGGCAGGATGTTGGCCTGCGACAAGCCGGAAGGTGTAATTACCGCGAATTTGATAAAAGAGGCTTATGGGGTTGAGCCGGTTATAACACCCCATCCTGTAAGCGGTCAGCCTCAGGTTTTTTTACCTGAGGTTTGAGTTTTCATTTAGTCGTATCGGTTTTGACCGTATCTGGATGAGTAAAAATCTGACGGGCAACTCTTGTAGCATAAGCTGGATTCTGCCACCACCTTATTTCCTGCTCAAGACTGTCAGCCTTTGCTTTTAGTTTTTGAATCTGCAGCTGATAGTTACGAGCGCGATAGAGTTTAATTAAGACGCTCACCAGACCATTGGGTCCGGGTAGGAACAGGAGTCCTAACGCCAGAACTACTGCAGTGAGTCGCAAAATTATTTTTGAGCGCCGGTTTATTCCCTGGTTATTAATCATCGCAAGAGTGTTTTCAGTCCAGCATAAGGCAGTTGGTCCTCTTCTTCGATTCTGATGAGCCGATTGTATTTGGCGGTTCTTTCACCCCGGCAGGGCGCGCCGGTTTTTATCTGACCGCAGTTTGCCGCCACTGCCAGGTCAGCGATGAAGTGGTCGTCGGTTTCACCGGAACGGTGGGAGACAATTGCGCGGTAGCCATTTTCCATTGCCACTTTCATACAGTCAATAGTTTCACTAACCGTCCCAATCTGGGTTGGTTTTACCAGCACCGCATTTGCCGCACCCTGCTGAATTCCTTTTTTCAAGCGTTCGATGTTGGTGACAAAGATGTCGTCGCCAATTAGTTGAACTCGGTTACCCAGCTTGCTGGTCAGTTCGTACCAGCCATTCCAGTCCTCCTCTGCCAAGCCATCCTCGATGGAGATGATGGGATATTTCTCAATCCAGCGGGTATAAAGTTCAATCAGTTCTTGGGCACTGACCGCCATCTTTTCCGGGTTGGTAAAGATATAGGCATTGTTTTGATAAAGGCTGCTGGCTGCGACATCAATGGCAAGGTAAATCTGCTCGCCCGGGTGATAGCCAGCCTTTTCAATCGCCTCAGTTATTACCTCAAGGGGTTTTTCGTTGTTCTCAAAGTCAGGGGCCATACCACCTTCGTCACCTACTGTGGTCGGCTTGTTTCTTTCTTCAAGGATAAGTTTTAAGGCGTGATAAATTTCTGCTGCCGCACGAATCGCCTCGTGAAAATTGGGCAGTCCGGCAGGCACAATCATATACTCTTGAATATCAAGGTTGTTTGGTGCGTGTAAACCGCCATTAATTATATTGAGAAAAGGGGTCGGGATCATCCTTGTGCCCGCACCTCCCAAAAGGCGGTAGATAGGGAGACCTGCACATACAGCGGCAGCGCGACAAACCGCAAGGGAAACACCTAAGATGGCGTTGGCACCTAATTTGGATTTGTTTTTAGTTCCGTCGAGCTCAATTAGAGCCTGATCAATCCGAAACTGGTCTGTAGCATCCATTCCTACAAGTCGGGGTGCGATAATCTCCTGAATATTGGCGATTGCCTTGAGCACACCTTTACCAAAGTAACGGCGAGGGTCTTTATCCCTTAATTCCAGTGCTTCAAAAGAGCCTACTGAGGCGCCGGATGGAACCGACGCCCTGCCCATTATTCCATTGGCAAGGATACAGTCCACCTCCAATGTCGGGTTGCCGCGGGAATCAAGGATTTCTCTTGCTACCAAGCGGGCGATTATCGGTCTTGCCACAGCTTACTCCTTTACCACTTTCTGATATTCTGCCCGACGTTCGGCATAGAGAGGGAAAGCCTCAACGAGCTCCTTGACCTCGGCTTTGATTTTATCCAGTTTCTCCTCATCCTCGCCGGCGGCGATTGTTCTGTCAATTAGCTCGGCAATCTTTTCCATCTCCGGTTCCTTCATTCCTCTGGTAGTCAACGCCGGGGTGCCAAGTCTCATTCCCGAGGCAATGAAAGGCTTTTCTGGATCAAATGGGATGGTGTTGCGGTTGACGGTAATTCCTACCTTTCCTAAAAGCCTTTCGGCATCTCTGCCTTTAATTCCCTTAGGTCTCAGGTCAACGAGCAAGAGATGATTGTCCGTTCCACCAGAGCAAAGGCGGAACCCCCGGCGTGCAAGGGCATCGGCAAGGGCCAATGAATTAGCAATGGTTTGACGCTGATACTCCTTGAACTCTGGGCTCAAAGCCTCCTTAAATGCCACCGCTTTGGCGGCTATGCAGTGTTCCAGTGGCCCCCCCTGGGTTCCCGGAAATACCACTTTGTCCAGTTCTTCAGCATATTTTGACTTACACATAATGATTGCTCCGCGGGGACCACGCAATGTCTTATGGGTAGTAGTGGTAACCACATCCGCATAGGGAACGGGCGAGGGGTGAAGTCCGGCAGCCACCAGTCCCGCAATATGGGCAATGTCAGCAAGCTGAGCTGCTCCTACCTCATCACAGATTTCCTGAAAACGGTCAAAATGAATGGTGCGCGGATAAGCAGAAGCGCCACTAACAATCACACGGGGTCGGTGCTCCAGAGCCAGTTTTCTGATAAGAGCGTAATCAAGCATCTCGGTATTAGGGTCTACGGTGTAATGAATAACCTTAAAATAACGACCGGAGAAGTTAATGGGATGACCGTGAGAAAGATGCCCCCCATGTGTCAGGGAGAGACCCATGATGGTATCACCGGGATTGGCAAGGGTGAGATAGGCGGCAATGTTTGCTTGGGTGCCAGAATGGGGCTGGACATTGACATGGTCACAACCGAAAAGTTGCTTTGCCCGCTCAATCGCCAGTTCCTCAGCGATGTCAACATAACGGCAACCACCATAATACCGCTTTTTCGGGTAGCCTTCGGCGTATTTATTGGTTAACACCGAGCCGAGTGCCGCCAGGACCGCCTCGGAGCAAAAATTTTCCGAGGCAATTAACTCCAGGTTGGAGTGCTGACGGTTGGTCTCGTGGACGATTGCGTCAAAAACCTCTGGGTCGGTTTCAAAGAGACATTTTGATGTCATCATTAGGCTCCTTTATCAAAAATTTTATAATAAATTAATATTGTTTACACCAAAGTCAAGGATTTTGCGTTATGCTTGAATGAGGAGATGAATTTGTTATATTTATTAATGTTTGATGAATTATTAAAAGTTGTGAAGACCTTGCGTCGGCGTTGCCCTTGGGACCGCAAACAAACAAAGGATTCTATACGTCCGTTGCTTTTAAACGAGGTTTTTGAGCTTGATGAAGCCTTGCGAAAAAGAAACAAGCAGGCAATCGCTGAGGAACTGGGGGATTATTTATTTCTCGGACTTTTTCTCGCTGAGGTTTTACGAGATGAGGGTATTAAACTTAAAGAGGTTCTGAAGATGACGATAGGGAAATTAAAAAAGCGACACCCCCATATTTATGGCGACATTAAGGTCAAATCTGCCGATGAGGTCTTGAGGAACTGGGAAAGAATAAAGGATGAAAATGGTCGAGGTTCGATTCTTGAAGGAATACCTTCAGCCCTTCCCGCATTACAACAGGCGCAACTGATACAGGAAAGATGTAGACGGGTAGGCTTTGACTGGAAAAATCCAGATGAAGTGCTATCGAAAGTAGAAGAAGAGATAAGGGAACTTAAGGTAGAAACAAAAAAAGCCCAAGGGAGAGGAAGGCGGAAGCAGATTGTAGAGGAGGTGGGCGATTTGCTATTTGCGGTTGTGAACCTTTGTCGGCATTTAAATGTTGATGCTGAAGGAGCGCTGAAGAATGCCAATCTTAAGTTTGGCAAGAGATTTCAGCAGGTTGAAAAGGAGTTTGATCGGCAAGGCAGAAAGATGGGAGAGGTGCCCATTGAAGAGATGGAGGTAGTTTGGCAAAGAATAAAGAAAAAGGGATGATTGACTTGACATGGGGAAGAAATCAGGTAACACTTTATACTAAAGGTTGTTACGCAAGTGATTAATTATAGGTCTGGGGCCGTGGCGCAGTTGGGAGCGCGTTTGACTGGCAGTCAAAAGGTCACGGGTTCGAATCCCGTCGGCTCCATATCTGAAATTGCGGATGTTGAAAATTAGAAGGAGTTTTAAAATGGTAAAAAAACTTTCGGTAATAATACCGACGGTGCTGGTCATCGTCCTCGCTGTTTGGATAATTTTTGGTGGTTGTGCACCAACTCAAACTGTAGCAAAATTCAGCGAAGAGCAGTTGCAGGCACGGCGTGATTCTGCACAAATGAGTTACAGCATTGGTGCCCAGTATTATGGGCAGGGTGATTATGATGCTGCTCTCGCTAATTTCAGGAAGGCACTTGACTACGATTCGAGTTATTACGACCCCTATATTGCTATTGGTAACATCTATCGCAAGCAGCGTGATGCCATTGAGGCGGAAAGATATTATCGGAAGGCTATAAGTCTTGAACCTAAAAAGTCAAAGGCTTATGAGGCGCTGGGTGATTTATATCTTGAAATGGGACGGGATGACGATGCTTTGAATGTTTATCAACAGGGTTTGGACCAAGATTCCACCCTCGCTGATTTATATAACGGCATTGCGGGGATTTATGTGCGCAAGGGGATGATGGCAAAGGCAGATTCAATCTATCAGATTGCCCTCCGGCGATTTCCCGATGACCTGACGGTGCAGCGGCTCTGGGGAGAATTTTTGTACAAGGTTGGGAGATACCGTGAGGCAGTTGATGTATTGAAACCACTTATTGCCCGTTTTTCGCAGGTGCCGGCACTCAGAGCCAAGCTCGCCGATGCCCTTATTGAGTTAAAGGAATACAAAGCCGCATTAGCACAGTTGGATACAGTGTTTATGGTTGACCCAAATAACTTTCAGGCAAAATTGCGCCAGGGGGTAATTCTTGCCCGCCAGGGGCAATATCGTTCGGCAATTGCTCGGTTTGATGAGGTTATTGCCCGGGATTCAACATTTGCCCTTGCCTATCTTTATAAAGGTGAGGCGCTGAGTGAACAAGGTAATTATTCCCAGTCGGATGCCAATCTCCGCAAGGCACTTGCCCTTGATCCGACGCTCCTTCAGGCTTATGTTGACCTCGGGGATAACCGACGCAAACAGGCAGATGGGGCACGTGGCAGTAATATTACCCAAACTCCTACAGGAAAACTTAAGACTGCTAAGACGCTTTATGAGGAGGCAAAGAGTTATTATCAGCGCGCGCTCAGTGACCCAGCGCTGGCAAGTTATGTACGAGCCCAACTGGAGTATGTTGATAAGAATATTTCCGCGATCGAAAAGGAGTTATTTGTCCGTTAGACCTAAATGATGTTCAACCGTCCAGTTTTGCTTTTGAACCAGAATTACGAACCTCTTTCATTGTGCCGGTTAAAGCGGGCGATAGTTTTGGTCCTTACTCGGAAGGCAGAGCCGATTGAAATTTCGGATTTAGTGATTCGTACAGTTAATATGAATTTCCCGATTCCCAGTGTGGTGCGTTTAAATTACTATGTGCGCGTCCATCGGCGAGAGGTACCACTGACTAAACGCAACATCTTGCGTCGGGACAATAATACCTGTCAGTACTGTGGTGCGCGGTATCCGATTATGACGACTGACCATGTGATACCAAAAGCACTGGGCGGAACTGACTCTTGGGAAAATATGGTGTGTGCCTGTCCGGAATGTAATGCCAAAAAGGGAAGCCGGACCCCTGCTCAGGCAAAAATGAGTTTGCGCCGTAAGCCCAAAGCACCCCATTATGTAACATTTGCCGTCAATACATTGGGTGAAATTCCGGAGGCTTGGCGTCAGTATCTTTTCATCAGTTAGCCGGGGGTCATTAATTTTAATTCTTCTGCTGATAAGTTTATGGTTTTGGCTCTGCGTCCATTTGGAGGCAGGTGAGAGTTATGAATTAGATAGGAAATGGCGGGTTTTATCACTTTCCTTAGAAGGAAAATTTTTACCCAAAGGGCTTTCTGTGGGCTTTAAGGTTGGTGATACGATAGACATTACTCAGCTCCGTCAGGGATGTGACAAACTCAGGGAGATATTATATACTAACGGTTTTTTCTGGGCTGAAGTCGAGGTGGAGACCACCATTGATTCCTTAGGTATGGTGGTAAAATACATAGTGAAGCCGAATCAGAAGGCTAAAATTGGTGGTTGGAAATTGATAGGCAATGACGGTCTGCTTGAGTCCCAGTTATTATCAGTTCTGCCTAAAAAGGGGAATGGGTTTAATTACGCAGTGTTGACTGAAGGGGTAAATAGACTTCTTAGTAAATATGCCGATTTTAGTTTTCCATTTGCTGAGGTTCGTTTCATTGGATTACGAGAAAGTGGAGGGCAGGTTTTTCCCTCTTTTAATATCTATGAGGGGCCAAAGGTTAAAATTGGTTTTATTACTTTTTCAGGGACAAAGGAAGAAAGTGAAAGGTATCGGTTACTGTTAACCCGTCAGAGTGGTTTCCGAGGAGCGGTTTACTACACACCGAGACAGGTGAAGCTGTGGCGGGAAAATCTGGAAAAAGGTGGGTGGATAAGTGTTGACAGCCACGAGATAGTAACGAGGGATTCTCAATATGGAGTTAGATTCTGGATTTCGGAAACTCAGTCGGGGGAAGTTTTTGGTGTTGTTGGTTATGCACCTGAAAGCCGGATGCTTTTTGGAGTGGTAAAGGTAGAGGTTTTTAATCTATTTAGTAGTGGTAGAAGGCTGAAAGGTGAGTGGTATTCCGCAAGTGAAGAGGTTGGTTATCACTTGGAATATACTGAACCATGGATACTCGGGACACCGCTCAGTCTAAGCGTAGCGATTAAGCACAATGTTTTTGATACCATATTTTCTCAGACGAGATTTTCTTTAATAGGGAAGTTAGTCAGGAATGGAGGGGGGGTAGTTATTGGGACAGGTTTTGACCGCACTCTTAGCCAAAATCCTAAGCAAAGATTATGGATCCGAGCCGGTTTTGTTTTTGATACCTATGACCAAGTGTTAAATCCGCGGAAAGGTATTAATCTTAGAGTAGAGACAGCCACCGGCACACAGAGCGGGCAAAATGGTGGTTCAGGAATGGTGGGTTGGGTGGAAGTCGATGGTGCGTGGGTGGTTTCTCTTACGAAGAAGCTCACCCTTATGAACAATTTATCCCTCCGTGGGATTTTTTCAGATGTTTTTTTGGACCAGTTAGACCTCTTCCGCGTGGGAGGAATGGAGAATGTCCGGGGTTATCGGGAAAATAGTTTTTCCGCAGACCAATTGGGGTGGTGGAATTGTGAACTGCGCTACCACTTCGCCCAAAATTCGCGCCTCCATATTTTCATTGATAACTGTATTTTTTCCCAATATGGGATTAAAGATAGGAACTGGATATCCGCCTACGGTGTCGGCGGTAGGTTTTTATCCAGATTGGGGATTGTTGGCATTGATTATGCGGTGCCTCTTAAGGAAAGTCCCTCACGGGGCAAGATTCACTTAAGCCTCCAAACTAAATTTTAGAATGGGTTGGTTGGAAGGGGCAATTCTTGGTATGGTTCAGGGAATAACCGAGATTCTTCCAATTTCCAGTGATGGGCATCTGGCGGTTTTGCAATACATTTGGCAACTTCCAGAATCCTCAAGATTAAACCTCACCGCCGCTTTACATTTAGGAACGGCACTGGCGATTTTATTATTTTTAATAGGACGATTAAAGAAAATCGGCAAGGGAATTTTTGCCCCTGACCCTTCAGCCCGTTCAAGAAACCTCCAGCTGGTTTTCTTTGTTATTTTAGCATCGATTCCTGCAGTTATCGCCGGCATATTACTTGAGAATAAAGTAGAAAGGGTTTTTGAAAACATTTATCTCGTCGGAACCTTTTTTCTTGTCAATGGCACCTTTGTTTTTCTTACCAGATTCCCCGGGAAACAAAAGGGGAAGATAGACCTTAAAACTGCTCTTCTGATTGGGCTGATACAGGTAGCGGCGATTATGCCAGCAATCTCTCGTTCGGGAATGACAATTGGTTTAGGGTTGATACTTGGATTAACAAGTGAGGAGGCGTTTGACTTCTCATTTCTTTTAGCTTTACCGATAACATTAGGAGCGGCGGTTTATGAATTAATCAAAGTGGATTTCTCCATTCTACCGTCCGGTCCGGTAATATTGGGTATTATTGTTGCTACCTGTACGGGATTTTTGATGATGATATTGTTAAAGAAGTTGGTATTGAGCCGGGGTTTTTACTGGTTCGGAGTGTATTGCTGGGTAGCAGGGCTGGCGGTTTTGATTTTTCTGCGCTAACGGAGGCGTTCCATTTCTGTGTTTAATACCTGAACCCGTCCATCCCTCTCCACTGCCGTGATAATTTTGCTGGTACTTTCCTCTAACATCCGCCAGTTGGTATTGATTAAGACAATAGCGATTTTGGACCGCTGCCACCGCTCTTGATGTTCAACTTCACACAGGGCGATGTTAAAGGAACGTCGCAGCCGTTGAGTTAAACTACCCATAATCCGTCGCTTGTCCTTAAGGGAGAGGCTGTCGCCTAAAAATAGGTCCATAACCAAAAGAGCTATATTCATCCTCAGTTAATGGTCCTGGGAGGGAAATAAATCGCTGTCGGTATTATTACTAAATACATCTGTTAGCGGAACCAATTGTCCGAGGTCGAAAACCCAAAAACTAATTCATTTTATCTCTTCAATCTGATAGAATTCAAGAACATCTCCTACCGCGAGGTCAGCAATGTCTTTAATTCCGATACCGCATTCGTAGCCAGCGGTAACTTCTTTAACATCCTCCTTGAATCGGCGGAGGGATATTACTTCACTCGCAAAAATCTCCTTATTTTCCCGGATTACACGAACCAGGGCGCCACGGACAACCTTACCTTCGGTAATGAATGCACCGGCAATGAGCCCCTGACGCGGGAGGCTAAACACCTGACGCACCTCGGCTCTACCGAGAGTGACTTCCCTCTTTTCAGGTTTTAGCATTCCTAATATTGCCGCTCTGATGTCCTCAATGGCTGCATAGATTATTCGATAGGTGCGAATCTCAACCCCTTGGGCTTCGGCTAACTGGCGCGCATCGGCAAGGGGACGGACATGGAAGCCGACGATTATTGCCTCAGATGCCTGGGCTAACAATACGTCATTCTGATTAATCGGACCGACCCCACAATGAATTACTCGCACCTGCACTTCGTCAAGTGAAAGCCCCTCAAGGGCATCACGCAATGCCTGAGCCGAACCAGACACATCGGTCTTAAGGACAATTTTCAACTCTTTCACATCCCCCTTGGCAATTCTTTCCTGCAATGCTTCCAGAGAAACCTTTGGTTTGCTTTCCTTAAGCCTCCGGTCCCGACTCGCCAGCTGGCGGCGCTGGGCAATTTCCCGGGCAATTCGTTCCTCAGCAACGACCTCAAAACGGTCCCCCGCCTCAGGTAAACCATTAAATCCAACCACCTGAACCGGGATGGAAGGGGTGGCGTTTTCTACCGAAGAGTTCCATTCGTTCAAAAGGTCTCTTACCCTTCCGTAACATGCACCGCAAACAAAATGGTCGCTACGTTTCAGTGTCCCTTCTTGGATTAAAACGGTGGCAACATTACCTCGTCCCCGGTCGACTCTCGCCTCTAGCACCACGCCTCGTGCTGGACCATCATAGGGGGCTTTGAGATCAAGCTCCATCCCAACCACACAGATGGCATCCAGTAGGTCCTCTATCCCTTCACCTGTTACAGCCGATGTTTCCACACAAACTGAATGACCACCATACCCTTCCACACGCAGACCCTTTTGTGCTAATTGACTCTTTACCCGGTCAGGATTGGCGGTGGGTAGGTCGCATTTAGTTATTGCCACAATGATGGGAACACCAGCAGCGCGAGCATGGTCAAGTGCCTCAATGGTTTGGGGCATTACACCCTCATCCCCTGCCACTACCAGAACCGCGATGTCGGTTACCTGGGCGCCCCGGGCACGCATCGCGGCAAAGGCTTCGTGTCCAGGGGTGTCAAGGAATACTATCGGTTTCTCATCGTAATAGGCGACATACGCACCAATGTGCTGAGTGATCCGTCCAAACTCTTTTTCTGCTACTTTGGTCTTGCGAATGTAATCAAGAAGGGCGGTTTTACCATGGTCAACATGCCCCATCACAACAACCACCGGGGGGCGAGGTTTGGGTTCGCCTCGGGGTACCGGTGTAATAGTCTCCTCCTCTTCTTGAACCGCAATACCAAACTCATCAGCAATTAGGATGATGGTATCAAGGTCAAGACGATGGTTCACCGTTGCCCTGAGCCCAAGTTGGAGACATTTCTTGATTATCTCGCTCACAGGTAGATTCAGGGCATGGGCAAGTTCGGCAACAGTCATATAGGGGGTCACCCTTACCGCGGATGGTTTGGCAACCGGGGTGGGTTTTTCTTGGTCAGTTGGTGCCCGGCGTTTTTTCCTTTCTCGACCGTAAACCTTGGCGAGGGTCTGTTTCACACTCTGGTTGATTTCCTGTTCGGGGATCTTTGGGGATGCCATTTTAGTGGCTTCAGCCGATTTCCGGCGTTTTATCGATTCCTTGAACTGGTGCTTTTCCTTTTTCAGGTGCAGTCGTGCGGCTTCAAACTCCTCCTCAGTAATATAAGAGGTATGTCCCCGGGGAGGGAAATTGAGCTCCTTTAACACCGCCAGGAGCGCCTCGCTTGAGAGGTTTAGCTGTTTTGCCGCCTCAAAGACCTTTAACTTGCCCACACCTTCTCCCGAACCTCATTTTTCAATGTCTCTACCGCCTCGGGCTGCAGTTCGGTAATCCTGACAAGGTCTTGGGGAGAGGAGTTCAAGAGTTCAAAGGCGGTGCTAAGACCCGCGGCTTGTAGTTTTGCGGTGAGGTCAGGTTCAAGATTGAGACTGGTAAGGCTCACCTTCGCTGCCTTATTCATAATCACCCGGTTCCGGTAGTCGGTTTCCTTAAGGACCTCAATCTTGGTCTGGGTTAAGAGGCTGGCGAGCCAGACATTCTGCCCCTTTTTGCCAATGGCAATTGAGAAATCACTATCAGGGACAACCACAATATAGGTGTCGTTTTCACGGATTATCTCCGATACCTTTGCCGGTCCGAGCGCCCGGGTGATGAATACCTGGAGGTCACGGCTCCAATGAACGATATCAATCTTTTCACCAGACAGTTCCTTGATGACATTTTCAATCCTTGACTTGCGGTAGCCCACACAGGCACCGACCGGGTCAACCTTTTCATCAAGCGATGCCACCGCCACTTTGGAGCGGAAGCCAGGGGCGCGGGCAATGGCTTTTATTTCAACAACCCCCTCTTTGATTTCTGGAACCTCCCGGGTTAACAGTTTGCGCAGGAACTCGGGGTGGGTGCGGGAGAGATAGACACGGGGTCCAATGGGCGTCTTTTCCACCTTGTGGACATAGGCTTTTATCGGCAGACCTTGGCGGTAGTGGTCGGTTTTCAGCTGTTCGCGGTTGGGCAGGACCGCTTCAATCAGCCCGAGGTTGACAATGATTTCATCGCGGGCGATGCGCTGAATGGTGCCGGTGACGATTTCACCCTTCTTACGGCTGTACTCCTCGTAAAGGCGGTCACGCTCAGCCTCGCGCAGTTTCAACATCAGTTCGTCCGATGCTTTGCGGATGGCTATACGCCCGATTTCATCAAGGGGCAAAGGGATACGTACCGTCTCGCCCAGCTGGGCATCAGGTTTCACCGTCCGTGCCTCTTCAAGGCTTACCTCTTGGCCGGGATTGTTAACACGTTCCACCACCCTTTTTATGAGCGCAACGCTGATTTCCCCATTCTCCGGATTGACAGTGACATCGGCTTCTGTGTTGGTACCAAAGCGGCGCTTTAACCCCGCAATGATACTGGTGCGCAGGGTTTCGCACACATAGGTGATGTCTACATTTCTTATCCGCGCAATCTGGGCAATTAGATTGACAACTTCTTTATTATTGCTCATAAACTATTTTTATTCTCTGCTCCTTTGCTTTCCTTTCAGCAACCTTCACCGGCCAGATTGAGTTTCCACCTCAGGAACTCGGCTTGCCGGTGTAATTTAAATTACAAGTATTATACCCAGCGGTGCAAATGAGTCAACTGGTAATTGTGATTAAATTCTTACAGGCTTTAACATACCCGCACAGGATTATAATATTGTGCCATTTTCCAATCGGTTAGGTTGTTAAGTGTTGAATTTGCGATAGTTATTTCTGGGTTTTAATTTCTCAGGGGGTGACCCAGGGGGTGGATAGGGGTCTGGCTGAAGATATTGGTAACAAAGTGGACTTTTTGTTTTCAGTGACAATGGGTTCAAGGTGAATAAGTAGGCGGAAATTTTTATTGATTAAAGGAAATGGAAAGGTGTTTTAATTGCAGGGTAAATGAAAGTTGTTGACAGGGAGAGAAAAGGTGTCTAAGTTTGGCTAAAGATGAGAATCTTAATCTGTTATGGTGAGCGGTCTGGGCTGATGTTAGCCGATTCCCTTGAAGAGGGGTTGGGCGTCTTGAATCCAACTGTTGAGATGTTGCGTTTTGATGTCAGCAAAAATTTTGGTCAGGTTATTGGCATCTGGGAGGGATTGACCACCGCATTGAGAAAGGGGCGGTTGTTGAAAGAAATCTGGGATGAGGTAGAGGGTTTGCAGCCGGATGGAGTGGTTTTAGTTTCCTATCCTGGGATCAATCTTTTCTTGGGTAAAAGGTTCCGGCGCTTAGGTGTGCCGGTTTTTTATCTTGCTCCACCTCAGGTCTGGGCATGGGGGAGATTTCGTGTAAGGTTGTTGCGAGAGGCAACTAACCGGGTATTCTGTCTTTTTCGATTTGAACAGGGGTTTTTTAAGAGATACGGCATTGAGGCGGTTTATTATGGTTATCCATTTCTGGATAAAGTGGTTTTAGTGCGTTCAAGGGAAAATACCCTGAAACAGATTGGATTTGAGCCAGGGGCGAAATATATCGTGTTTATGCCCGGTTCAAGACCTGCTGAGACTGATCATCATGAGGGGTTGTTTGTCGATGTTTTCAGGTTGTTGAAAATGCGGTATCAATGGTTGCAAGGGGTGATGGTTGCCGATGGGACAAAGCAATTGCCCGAAGGGCTCATCCGTGTTGGTGAAAAGGGGAGGTATGATGTTATTGGTTATGCTGAGGCTGCGGTTGTTGTTTCTGGGACCGCAACTGCTGAGACCGCAATCTTGGGTGTGCCAATGGTTGTGTGCTATCATCTGCCGGGGGTTAGCCGTTTTGTTGTCAGCTCTTGTATCAGAGTTAAACATTTTTCCATCCCGAATCTTGTACTGGGGGAGAGGATTGTTACCGAGTTCATCAACCCTGAGCCGGAGGCGATTTTTAGGAGCGTTTGCCGGTTGATTGAGGATAAAGATTACCGAGCGCAGATGATCACTGGTCTGAAAAAGGCAAAAGATTTGCTCGGACCGTTCGGGGCGATAGATAATATCGCTAAAGACATTTTGAAGGCAATGGAAAAGTCTAAATTTTGCAGAGCCTAATTCTTTAATGCTTGACTTTGAAAATTAAGGTGTTAAATTCACTGGTCTTGTAGCAAAACCCAAAGGAAAGGAGTAATTAATGAGTCCAATTTTCTGGATAGCACCCGGCAGTGCAGTTATTGCGCTCGGGTTCGCATTGTTTCTTGCGGTCAATAATCTGCGCAAGAGTGAAGGAACCGAGCCGATGAAGGTGGTGGCCCAGGCGGTAAAGGAAGGTGCGACCGCCTATCTGAAGCAGCAGTACAAGGGTGTGTCAATATTCTTTGCCATTGTCTTTGTGTTGCTTTTAATACTGGCTCTTTTAAGACTGCAGTCACCGTTTGTACCTTTTGCCTTCCTCACCGGCGGGTTTTTCTCCGGACTCGCCGGCTTTATCGGTATGTCTGTTGGTGTGCGCTGCAGTGCGAGAACAACCTGGGCAGCCAAGCAGAGCCTCAATTCCGGATTGCGGGTTGCCTTTTCCTCGGGAATGGTGATGGGACTCGTGGTTGTCGGTCTCGGGCTGATTGACATCTCCATCTGGTATCTCATTCTCAATGCGGTCTATGCAAACGAACCGCTGGTTCACAAACTGGAGTTGATAACATCAACGATGCTTGCCTTTGGTATTGGCGCCAGTTCTCAGGCGCTTTTTGCCCGTGTTGGTGGCGGTATCTTTACCAAGGCGGCAGATGTTGGTGCGGACCTGGTGGGTAAGGTTGAGGCGGGAATTCCTGAGGATGACCCGCGCAACCCGGCGGTTATTGCCGACAATGTCGGTGATAATGTTGGTGACACTGCCGGTATGGGTGCTGACCTTTATGAGTCTTATGTTGATTCAATTATCGCATCAATGGCGCTTTCGGTGGTGGCATTTAAGAATACCGGGTTTGAAGTTGCGGGCGTGCTTTTGCCAATGGTGCTCGCCGGTATAGGGATAATTGCCTCAATTTTAGGTAGTTTCTTTGTGCGGGCAGGTGAAAAGGCAGAACAGGGGGTTTTATTGGCAGCATTGCGCAGGGGAATTTATGGTGCGGCGGTTCTTTCCGCTATATTGGGTTTTGTTGTGACGAAATTAATTTTGCCCCAGTTCTGGTCGGTTTACTGGGCGATTGTTTCCGGTCTTCTTGCCGGTGTCCTGATTGGTCTATTTACAGAAATTTTTACCTCTGATTCCTATCCACCAACCAGGGCGATTGCGGCTGAGGCAAGGACATCACCAGCAACCGTTATCTTAGAGGGGCTTTCAGTGGGAATGAGGTCCACCTTGCCAATAGTTCTGGTGGTGGTGGTGGCAATAATTACCAGTTATTATTTTTCCGGCGGCGGCTTTGCTGGACTTGGGCTTTACGGCATTGGTATTGCCGCAGTAGGAATGCTTTCAACTTTGGGAATTACACTTGCAACTGACGCCTATGGCCCGGTTGCTGATAACGCCGGTGGTGTTGCCCAGATGACCGGGCAGGAACCGATTGTCCGCGAGAGAACTGATGCGCTTGATGCCTTAGGGAATACGACCGCAGCGACAGGGAAGGGTTTCGCGATTGGTTCCGCAGCCCTGACCGCTTTGGCTTTGATTGCTGCCTATCGGGATGAGGTGCGCATCGTCAGCGAACGTTTCCTCGGTTTGACCAGGACACTGGATTTGTCACTCTTGAACCCGAGGTTGATTGCCGGTATTTTTGCCGGAGCGGTTATTCCGATGACAGTTTCCTCTTCAATATTCAAGGCGGTGGGCAGGACCGCATCAAAGATTGCTGATGAGGTGCGGCGCCAGTTCAAGGAGATTGTCGGTTTAATGGAGGGTAAGGCGAAACCGGATTACGCACGGGCGGTTACCATCTGCACAAAGGCGGCACAGAGGGAGATGCTGGCGCCGGCTCTTACCGCGATAATCGCACCGGTGGTTGTGGGTGTGCTTTTAGGACCGGAGGCGGTTGCGGGGTTTCTTATTGGCGGACTGGCAAGCGGCTTCTGCCTCGCCATTTTTATGGCAAATGCTGGTGCTGCCTGGGACAATGCCAAGAAATACATTGAGAAGGGTAATTATGGTGGTAAGGGTTCAGCTGCGCATAAGGCAGGTGTTGTTGGCGATACTGTCGGTGACCCGCTTAAGGATGCTGCCGGACCGTCACTGAATATACTTTTGAAATTGCAGTCAATGGTGTCGATTGTGGTGCTCGGTCTGGTGTTGAAGGTTTCTTCTTATCTGCCCTGGGTGAAATAGCCTTAGGTTTTATACCGGCTCAGGGGGAGGCCAGACCGTCATACAGGCAGGGTTACCGCAACGGAGGGTTTCTGCGGGTGTAATTTTTAGACATCTGGGGCAAGGGGACTTTGCTACGGTGCCATCAGGCTCAAGAAATGCCTCCTCCTCCCAGTTGTAATTGCATTTATCGCAGAAGTAGCCGGCATAGGTCTCATTCCGATTGCAACCAGGACAGCGGCAACGGATACTCATTGATTTAATATAAATTTCATAAAATACCTGTCAAGGAAAACCGGATTATACCCGTGCGTTTTTTATGCGCTCGGCAATCTCATCCAGTTCCTTTTCAGAAAATTGTGGCTTCAGCCGTACCTGACAGAAGTGGTGAAGGTTAAGGGTTTTGTCAAGGAGGTTTTCCTCGCCTTTAATCGTCGGAATGAGGAGCATATGCACATGGGGAACCCTCGTGCCGCGTAAGAGCATTGTGATGTATTCGCACTCAAAGGCATGTTTTATTTTCCGGGCAACGGTGTAGCAGGTGCGCAGAAATGGACCCGCAAGGTTGTCCTGCGGCTCAATGTCCGTAAACCACTGGATGTGTCTTTTGGGTATTACGAGGCAGTGTCCGCGGGAGATGGGGTAGAGGTCTAAAAAGGCAAGGGTGAGTTCATCTTCGTAAACCTTGCGGCAGGGTGCCCTGCCTGCAACGATTTGGCAGAATGGGCATTCTGTCATTTTTCACCTCCAGCTAAAAAGACCAGGGTTTGCAGATAATCTGCCTGATACGGGTGTCAAAGAATTGATGGGAATGGGCAGGACGAATCACCAGCGCGGTGTCAGCACCTCTACTTGAGCCGGCGATGCTGATAATGTCCTTGCCATAGGGCACAAGACCGGCATCAAGCGCCATTACCGCTATTTCCACCGCCACCTTTGTCCCTTCACCGAATGTGCGATAGGTGTTGGCGATGATTTCTGGTGGACCAAGACCGCCAAACTGGCGCCTGATGGCGCGGTCAACCCCACCAAAGAGATGGGTGGTGCGTAAGACTACGACACCGCTGGTGGTAAGTTTTCTTTCGATAGAAGGAGAGAGTTCAGATTTACCAGGCTGGGCAAAGCCGCTCTGATGAGTTACGCAGATGATTTTAAAGGCATTCTGGGCAAGGCGGCTGAGTTTTAATGCGGTTGAGCCTGTGGTTGAGGCGATGACGATATGTGTGATTTTAAGTTGCTGGGTACACTCGAGCGCCAAACGGAGAGTGGTTGAGGTGTTAAGGCTTCCTGCACGGGGAAGCCATAATGATTGAAATTTGGATATATTTGTTCGCATAACAATATTAAGATATTTTTTAATTCCTTGCGGTCAAATAAAATCAATCTCTTTGGTAATTGTTGACTTTCGAAATCTCTTTGGTAACTTTGGGCAAGATTTATTTATAAAATGCGCATAGGAGGAAAATATGAAATCGAAGGTAGCGGTTGTCGGTATCGGAGCAACCCAGTTTCGCTCAATTTCTCCTGATGTCTCATACAAAGAATTGATGTATGAGGCAGCGGTAAGGGCTTACGAAGATGCAGGAATCGACCCGCGCCGGGATGTGGATACATTTGTTACCTGTGCCGAAGATTATGTTGAGGGCACAAGTATTTTCGATGAGTATGTTCCTGACCAACTTGGTGCCGCACTGAAACAGATGCACACAATTCCCGGTGACGGGCTCCATGGTGTCGCCGCCTGTTGGTTGCAGATAATGACGGGTGAATTTGATGTGGCGGTAGTGGAAGCCCATGTGAAGGCATCCAATATCTTGACACCGGATGGCATCGCCGCCTGCGCCCAGGACCCGGTATTTAACCGCCCCTTGGGGCTTAACACCCATTTTATCGCTGGGCTGGAGATGAATCGGTTCTTGTTCCGATACGGTCTGACATCCGAACACTGTCACAGGGTTGTAAGAAAGAACCGTGGCAATGCCCTGAATAATCAGTTTGCTGGGCGGGGGGCAAAGATAACCGATGTTGATTTCCAAAAGGCAAAGATGATTTCAACACCATTAACCGAACTTGATGTCGCACAACCGGTTGATGGCGCAATTGTTGCTGTCCTCGCTTCGGAGAAACGGGCAGCGGCAATGAGAAATAAGCCGATTTGGATAACCGGTATGGGCTGGTGCAACGGTTCTGCCGGTCTGGAGTCACGCGATTGGGATATCCCGGAATATGTAACTAAGGCGGCGGAAATGGCTTATAATTTAGCCGGCATAAATACCCCTGCAAAGGAGATAGATTTTGCTGAGGTTGACGATACCTATTCCTATAAGGAGTTGCAGCATCTTCTGACACTGCGTCTTGTTTCCACTAACGAAATCGGTTCCTGGGTTGAATCAGGTAAGGGCGAAATAAACGGGGTGTTGCCGGTTAACTCTTCTGGTGGTGCCTTGGGTATGGGTTATTTATATGAGGCGAATGGGCTTGCCCGTTTGTTCTGGGCGGTTTTGCAGTTAAGGGGGCAGGCGGGCAAAAATCAGTTGCCCAATGTCAGAACCGCATTAATCCAAAGTTGGCGAGGTGTTCCCACAGCAAGCGCTGCGGTGGGAGTTTTGTCCATTTAAGGAGGGGATATTATGGGACGAAGAGTAGCGGTTGTCAGTGTAGGTATGACGAAGTTTGTGCGCCGGGCACAGGAGACCGGGAAGGAGCTTGCCTTTTATGCCGCAAGACAGGCGCTTGAGAATTGCGGCATGACCCTTGACCAGATTGACGGCGTGGTGTTAGGCACCGCTCCGGATACCTTTGACGGTGTCCATATGAAAGGGGAGTATCTTGCTGATGGTGCCGGTGCCTTTGGAAAACCCTATATGCGCTGTTATGTGGGTGGGGGCACAGGCGTTTTTTCGGTAATCCACGGTTGGTATCACATCGCCTCTGGGGTTTTCAACACCTGTCTGGTGGTGTGTGAGGAGAAGATGTCCTCGTTTCAACCCCATCCTCAGGGTGCCTTTCTCACCATCTTTGACCATACCACTGAGCGCCCTTTAAAACCCAATCTCCTGTGGATATTTGCCTTGGAGATGAACCGCTATATGACCACCTATGGGCTTCGCAAGGAGGATATCGCACTGGTGGCGGTGAAGAATAAAAACAACGCCATTGACCATCCCTGTGCCCAGATTGCTGCACCGGTAACGGTTGAGGACATCTTGAAATCAGAGGTGCTCGCTTGGCCGGTTCAGCGGCTGGATGTCAGTCCCGTTTCTGATGGCGCGGTCGCGGTTATTTTGGCTGAGGAGAGTATCGCCAGAAGGATTACCGATAAGCCAGTGTGGATTGAGGGTGTGGGTTGGGCATTGGATACCGCTTACTGGACAAATCGGGATCTGTGTTATCCGCGCTATGTTGAAGAGGCGGCGAGAATGGCTTACAGAATGGCAGGGATTACCGACCCCAGACACCAGATTCATGTGGCTGAGCCATATGACCCGTTTGATTATAAGGAGTTGCACCATCTTGAGGGGTTGATGCTCTGCGGTCGTGGTGAGGCGCCACAACTGACAGTTGATGGTGTTACTCGCCGGGATGGGGAGCTGCCGGTTTGCCCCTCAGGTGGGCTCTTGGGTGTTGGCAATCCTATTGCAGCAGCCGGTTTGATGAAGGTTGCTGAACTTTTCTGGCAACTCCGCGGTGAGGCGGGAAAGAGGCAGATTGCCCGTAAGGCAAAACGCGGGGTTGCCCAGGCATGGGGGGATTTGATGCAGGTAGGGACAGTGGTAGTCCTGGGAATATAGGAGTAGAAGATGAAAGCAAACAAAGAGTTTAAAAAATTGCCGCAATTTGAAGGGACGGGTCTGCAAGAGGATGATATTAAAAAGGGTAAGGTCCTTTTCACCCGCTGGAATGCTGACGCCAAGTACGCCTGGGATGCCGGGGTGGCAATCGGCAGGTATCTGTCAGGTTTGAAAGAGGGCGTGATATGGGGTGTGCGGTGCGGGAAATGTGGGAGGGTAATGGTGCCTCCAAGGATGGTTTGTGAGTGGTGCTTTCGCAATATTGATGAGTGGGTGAGACTGAAGGATACTGGCACGGTAAATACATTTTCGCTCTGCTATGTCACCTGGGATGTGAAGCGGATCAAGGAGCCCCAGATACCAGCGGTGATTGAGATTGATGGCGCATCACCGGGAATGGGGATAATGCATCTTTTGGGCGATGTTGCCCCGGAAAAGGTTCGGGTTGGGATGAGGGTAAAGGCGGTATGGAAGCCCTTAGCAGAGCGGGAAGGGGCAATTACCGATATCCGGTACTGGAAGCCACTATAAAATCAAGGAGTTGATGATGGCACTAAAGGAAAGATTGGAAAAAACCAAGGAGATAAAGGTCTGGTTTGGGGAACTGCCTGTTGAAAGCCTTTATACCGCGGGTATTGCGGGCGAAAGGTTCTTGAGAACGCTTAAGGATAAGGGCGAGTTTACAGGGACCAAGTGTGAGCGCTGCGGAATTGTGTATGTTCCGGGACGAATCTTTTGTGAACGGTGCCTGGCACGGCTTGAGGAGTGGGTGAAGGTTGGGTCAAGCGGTGTGTTGGAGTCCTGGACAGTGTTACATCAGGGACTGGATGGCAAGGGTTTGGAAAAGCCGATAACAGTGGGAATGGTAAGGCTTGATGGCGCCTCAACAGTAATCATTCATCTCCTTGATAACTTAGATGGCAAGGCGCTGAAGATTGGGATGCGGGTTAAGGCGGTTTTAAAGCCCAAAAACAAAAGGACAGGCGCAATAACAGACATACTTTATTTTCAGCCGGAATAGGCAAGGGGCTGTTTTTCTCCAAGCGCGGTTCTAAAGAGAAGAGGCTCTTCTTTTGCCAATTTCCTAAGTGTATATATAAATACACAAAACCCAGAGGGGTAAAATTGGGTTATCTCTCGTAATTTCTTAACTTAACCTAATTTCACTTTTTTCCGGGGAACTATCCCCCGGGCGGTTTTGGTCAGGGTGTTGGAGGTGGTGTCTGAGGTTGTTTCTGAGGGTGCTTGGAAGGCGGTTTTGTGGGGGATTTTCCGCGGGGTTGATAAGGCTGTCTTTGAAATGGTGTCTGCGATTGAAACCAGGACTCTTTTGGAAAGGGCAGGATAAGTTGCCCTGAGGTTTATCTGCGGTCTAATCTGAAGGGCGGTTTTTAAGAGGGCTTGAACGGCAACCTGCCAGAACCTCAGCCAGGTAGAAGTGGAGATTAAGAAGGGGAGTGAACCTGATGCCGGTAGAGGGGTTATCAAATAGGAAGCGGACAGAGGGGTAAATTGCTCTTTTGACAATTTAAAAACGGGGAATATAATTTTTGCTATCGGTTAATGTTTTTAATTCTCTTTGTCCTCTTGCTTTTTATCGGCTACGGGTTTGCCGAATACCAGTTGCACCTGCGCAATCTGAGGCAGATTCCGATTCGCATCCAGGTGAACGGCACAAGGGGGAAGTCATCGGTGACAAGGCTGATTGCTGCTGGTCTGCGTGCAGGTGGGTTTCGGGTTGTTGCCAAGGTTACCGGAACAAAGCCAAGGTTCATTGTCGGGGATAATGAGGAGTATCCAATAAGGAGGCTGGGAAAGGCAAATATCATTGAGGAGTTGCGGATTGTCCGGCTGGCAAGAAGACATAACGCCAATGCCCTTGTTGTTGAGTGTATGGCTTTGGTCCCTGAATACCAGTTTATTGAAAACAGGATGCTCATCAAACCCACCCATAGTGTTATCACCAATGTCAGGGCAGACCACCTTGATGTGATGGGTCCAACAGTGATGGATGTTGCCCGGGCGTTAAGCAATACCATTCCCCAGAAGGGCAGTTTTTTTACCGCAGAGAGGGGCGAGCCTTTAAAGGTTTTAAAAGAGAGAATAAGACCAGATGTAAATATGACCGTTACTGACCCGCAAACAGTGGGTGATGAGGAGATGAAGGGCTTTGGTTATATTGAGCATAAGGAGAATGTTGCCCTGGCACTGGCGGTGTGTGAAAGCCTGGGTGTGGAGCGCAGGACCGCGCTTGAAGGGATGCAGCGGAGTCTGCCTGATTCTGGGGTGATGCGCATCTATCAAATTCGCGACCGGGGGAAACTGCTGGAGGTGGTCAACACCCTTGCTGCCAATGACCCGGACTCAATTGGCATACTCTGGGAGATGGTGAAAGGGCGCTGCGAGAATAGAATTGTTTTAGTGAATTGCCGGCGTGACCGTGCTGACCGTTCCCGGCAATTGGCAGAACTTGTATTTAATTGGGACAAGGACTGGATAGTGGTAACCGGCGGTCTGACGCGCGCCTTTATTCAGCGGGCATTGCAGTTGGGCGAAAAAAGGGATAGGATTCTTGACCTGGGTGAGGAGATTGAGCCGGCAGTTGTTTATGAACAGGTGTATAAACTGAGTAAAGAAAGGCAATTGGTTTTTGCCACAGGCAATACCGTTGGCTATGGGGAACGGTTGATTGGCTACTTTGCTGGAAAGGGGGTCAAAGGGTGATAATTGAGACGATTGGTCTGGGGATGCTGATTTCCTTTTTCCTGACCGAGACAATCGGTCTCGCAGCCGGTGGCATAGTTGTGCCTGGTTATATTGCCCTGACATTGAATGAGCCGGTGCGGGTCGTCGCCACCATCTTAGTGGCATTAATCACCTATCTGATTATCAAGGGTCTATCACGGTTTATCATTGTGTTTGGCAGAAGGATGCTTCTTTTGGGAATAATCGTTGGTTACCTGCTTGGTTATGTTACCAAGATTGCACCGAGTGTTAGTCTGAACTCGGTGAGATGGGATTTGAGCGTTATCGGTTATGTTATCCCTGGTCTTGCGGCCTACTGGATGGCAAGGCAGGGTGTTGTGGAGACGCTTGCCACGATGATGATTGCCGCGGTTCTTACCCGGCTTCTGATAATCTGCATCTCCGGGGGTGCGTTCTGATGAGGCGGAGACAGGGAAAGGTAAACCGCTGGGTTATCACCGTGCTCGCAGTAATTGCACTTTTATTTTTCTTTGTTGAGTCAGGTTCGGTGCATTCTGTTCGGAGCCGGCTTTATGAGGAAAAGGTTAATGCCGCGAGGGTCTCGGCAAGGGCTTTTGAAATCATGCGCAATTACCGGCAGACAAATATTGATTTGCCGATTGACAGTGTCAATGACCCGAACGGTACCGGATTGATAGGGCTGCAGTTTTCGAAGGTTACCTACGGCAGGAGCGATTTGAGCGATGCGCTGACAACAACCAATCCCAATTTCAGTGCCGCTTTGATTGAGATGCTCTATCGGGCAGGGATTCGTTCAGGTGATACGGTTGCGGTAAACTGGGATGGCACCTATCCAGCGTTAAATATTCAGATTCTCGCAGTGGCGAAAACCCTCGGGGTTTTTCCTTTAATTGTTAGCGCGCAAAGTTCCGGAATGTGGGGGGCAAACTATCCAGGATTCACCTGGCTTGAGATTGAAAAGGTTCTATCCGATTCCGGACTGTGGAACTTTCGTTCTGCGCTCGCAACCCTGGGTGGTGAGGCTGATGATGGCAGGGGGATATCACCAGAAGGCAGGGAACTGCTTTTGAACATTGCCGAATCGTTAAAGGTGCCGATTTTCATTGCGGAATCCATTGCCGAGGGGGTGGCAAAGAGAATGGAGCTGTTTTCAAGGTGCAAGGCTTTGGTTGCGGTTGGTCTGCCTGTTACCAACTCTGGTGACCCTTTATTACGCCTGCCTTCAAGAATCTTTACCGACCGGCATACCCGTGCTGGCAACGGTCTGATTGCCCAGTTTCTCAATAGCCGTCGTCCGGTGATTCATATTGCCAAGCCCAGCCGGGTTGCGCTTGACTATCGCCTGCCGGTTGCACCCATACCCTTGCCAGCAATTGGTAAAGGCAGGCTTTATTATGAACGGCGCTACTCGGTGCCGCTGGCGATAACATTTTCGCTAATCATAATCATCCTGCTTTTTCTCGTTGTTCGTTATGACATCGAGTACTATTTCGGGGTGAGGTCACAGGAGGAGGGAAATGCGGTATAGTTTCAGAGCTTCCTTGTTATCTATAGGCTGATGGTATGAGAGCAAGAACAATCTTCCTACTCATTACATTCTCTCTTCTTTTTACTGCTGAAGGAGCGGTGCGGTGGAACGGTTCATTCGATGCCAATATTGAATATGATAACAACATTTTCTATCTCTCGCCTGCGGATTTGCAGAAATTCCGTCTCGGTGAAAACCCTGCCCGCTATCCTTATCATTCGGCAGATGATATTGATTTGAAAGTTACCGCTGACCTGAGAGGTGTTTTTACAAGGAATACCGGGTTTAGGCTCAGACTGAGACTGCATCAGTATGTTGTTAATCAGGAAAAGAGTTATGGTTTAATCAATACCCGTATTGAACAGGAGGCAGGTAAACTGGGCAGATCTTTCTTTTCTTACATCTGGATGCCAAACTATCTTATCCGGTATTATCCTGACCCGGAAATAAAAGGAGGTTATTTTCCCTGCAGATATGGTGAGCATCTTCTTGGTATCGATTTTCACCGCGGTTTCGGAAACCTTCTTATAACCCCCAATTACCGGTTTGAGATTGATGACTATCTTAAAAGGTTTGACTATTATGACACAAGGGCACACCGGCTTGGAGTTGAGTTAGGATGGAGACCGAGGAAAAATATAAATTTACAGGGTGAGTATCAGTTTAAGATTGCGCGGGCAAAAGGACCGGTTCCAGACATATCTTATCAAGAGCACCGCTTTGAGATTACCATTGCTACCCGTCCCCGTGTTTTTGACCGGTTCGGGGTTGAGGCAGGATATAGGTTTTGCCATCGGCAATATACAACCGATAATCCGATTACCATTGACCCTTATCATTACGGCAGAGTTGACCGGACCCAGACAATTGCTGCCGGTGGTGATTTCCGGCTTAACCCTTTTACGCTGGTCTTGAAATATGAGTTAGAGTGGCGTGAGGTGGATTCGCCATATAATGGTGAGGTTGAGGAGGTAAAGGAATACCGAGCGAGCCGGGTTTCGTTGGGTGTAAACCTGCCATTAACGCTGGATAGTAAAAGGAAAAAGGATTGAATATGGGAGGTGCAAAATGAGGCGGTGGTTGATAATATTTCTCGGGTTTTTTGTCTATCTATTTCAGATTTTTACACTTACCTGCATAAGACCGTTGCCTGCACCTTCACCAGTTTCTCTTGAGGCACCTGCAGACAATGCGATTCTCAACTCCTCAGAGGTAACATTTTTATGGCAGGATGTTGCGGATGGTGAAATCTATGTTCTTGAGGTGGCAGAAGATGCCAAATTTAAATCTATTGTCGTTACTGACAGCACCTCTGAAAATTCTACAAGTGTGAATCTGAAAACCGATGGCAGCTACTGGTGGCGGGTGCGGGTGCAAAATGAGAAGGGCGTCTGGAGTGAATGGTCGGAAACAAGGAGTTTTGTCATTCAGAGGTTTATCATCGTCAACTCGTTGAAAACCCAGGGGTATCCACACGACATTGCAGTTCAGGGAAATCGTGCCTATATCGCTGACGGACAGGCGGGTTTAGCAGTATATGATATAACCAATCCGGTCTCACCGCTATTTCTTGCACGGATAATGGATTCACTCAATGTTGCCTGGGGGGTGGCGGTTAAGGACAGTTTCGCCTATATTGCGTACGGGTATAAGGAACTGATGATAGTTAATATCCAGAATCCTGAAAGCCTTAAAATTGTAGGAGTTCTTGAATATCCTCAGCCCGGATATGGGTATGATATTGCGGTCCAGGACACTTGGGCTTATATTGCTGCTGGTGCTCAGTTTCTCGCCGTAAATATAACTGACCCCCGTTATCCGAATCTCAGATTCCAATACTATTATCCGCGCAACTGCCGTAGTGTGGTGATAGCTGATCATCGAGGTTTTGTTGCCTGCGAGCAATTGGGTGTCGCCGCTTGGCGTCTGGACACATTTCCGCCGGTTCAATTAAGCGGTTTTGACACGCCTGGGAATGCCCGCGGAGTGACGGTAAATGATGCGAGATTATATGTGGCTGATGGACGGGATGGATTGATGGTAATTGATGCTCACGAACCAGGCAATTTGAGGGAATTGAGTAGGATTGCACTCGATGGCTATGCCAACTCGGTTACTGTAGATGATAGTCTGATTTTTATCGCCTGCGGTTCAGGTGGCGTTGCGGTTGTCAACTGCGCCAACCCTTCTGAGCCTTATCTTATGGCACAGATTAAGACACCTTATGCCTATGGGGTAGGGGTGGTAACTGAAACCAGTTATTTCCTCGTTCTTGACCGTGACCTTGGCATAGTTACCGTCAAGAAGGAGTTCTAAATGAGCCAATTGTTACTCTTTTTAATTGCTGCTAATCTCCAGGCCGGTCTGATCACCAATGACCAGATTGAAATTAGATTTGTTCCAACAGAAACATCAAGGGCGGTGGCAGTTCTTGTGCCGGTATTAGGCGAACGATTACCAGAGGTGCGGACCGATGATGAATGTCAATGGCAATTTGGAACCAGGATGATTGCCGCTGGAATTGAAGTTGTGCCTTTAATTATCCGGAGCGAAAAGGAGGTCAAACTTAGTATAAATTATAACCAGTCAATTGACAGAGTGGCAACCAAAGGTGGGATGGCACAAATAATTTGCCCGTGGCATTTTAAACTTCACCAGGAGGATGGACTGAGAGGTTATCTGATTATCGTGCCGGATGATTTTTATGATAACATTTTACCTCTGGCAAGGTGGAAGGAGCGGAAGGGTTTTAAGGTTTGGGTTAAGAAGACCTCAGAGACCGGCACCCAACGAGACCAGATTAGAAACTTTATTCGCGAGGCGTATCAGAACTGGAGCCCTAAAATTGAATATGTTCTACTTGTCGGTGCCATAAACAAGATTCCTGCCTTTCCTACCCCTGGTGCCACCTCCTGTGTAACAGACCATCCTTATTCCCTTGTTGATGGTGAAGATTTTCTCAGCGACCTTTTTGTCGGCAGACTGCCAGCAGCGAACATTTCTGAACTTGACTGCATCGTCGCAAAGATTATCGGCTATGAGTCCAATCCTTATACTGAAGATACCTTTTGGTTTAAACGGGCGCTGATGGTCGGGACAAGTTATCAGGAAGGAGGGACACCAGCGGTTACCGCGCTCGTGACCAAACGCCGCATTCGGGAAAAACTTTTGGCAAAAGGGTTCAACATCGTTGATACCGTTTTTTATCCACCTACCGCTTCTGGTCGCGGACCGATTGATACCTCTGTGAATAACGGTGTTTTGTTTATCAACGGTCGAGGTTGGGGGCAGGCAAGCGGCTGGAATTATCCCCAGTTTCAGATTAGCGATGTTTATAATCTCAATAATGGCTGGAAATTACCAGTTATCACCAGCCTCTATTGTGGGACCGGCAATTATCAGGCAAACCCCTGTTTTGGTGAAGCCTGGTTGCGAGCAGGAACGCCAACTGCGCCCAAAGGTGGTGTGGGATTCTGGGGTGCATCCTATACTGGAACTTCAACGAGGTGGAACAACTGTATGGACTATGGGATTTATCAGGCAATTTTTGACCGCAGCATTACTACCCTGGGTCCGGCGATGTATTGCGGTAAACTTGAGCAGTTGATTAATTTCCCCCTGCGCGCGGATTCTGAAGACCTTGTCATTTATTTTCATGTCTACAATCTCCTTGGTGACCCGGCAATGGAGATGTGGACGGGTGTTCCGCAGGAGATTGTCGTTTCCTATCCCAGCGAATATCCAGTGGGCACGACCTCTTTTTCGGTTAATGTGCGTGATGCAATGGGAAATCCAGTTGAAAATGCCCAGGTGTGCTTATTCAAACTTGGTGAAGTTCAGGAAGTGCGACGGACCGACCGCGCTGGTTTTGCCCGGTTCAATATTTCCACAACAACCGCTGACACTATGTTTGTTACCGTAACTGGCAGGAATCTCAAGCCCCATTTGGGTTACAGTTTGGGTGTAATTAGAGGGGTGTTTGTAGGACATTTGCGCCATTCACCTGACACTGTTAATCCAGGAAATTTGACCAATCTTTCTGTTGTTTTAAAGAATTACGGGCTAAGTCAGACCGCAAACAATACCATAGCCGTTTTAAGCGCACTCGATTCCTTTTGTTCAGTAGCTGACTCTGTCCGTAACTACGGTTCACTTGCACCCGGTCAGGAGGGGACTGCTGAACCTTTTCAGATATCTGTCGCCCCTTCCTGCACAAGCGGTCAGAGGCTGCCATTACGCTTGAGAATTGCCAGCGAGGACAGTATCTGGTATTCCGGCTTCACCATTGATGTGCACGGACCTACTTTTGATGGGAGGCGCTACACTGTTTATGACCAAAATGGCGTTCTTGACCCGGGAGAAAGTGTTGAGGTTGCGATTACGGTTTTAAACAGGGGCGAAGGAGATGCCAATAATGTTACCGGTATATTGCGCTCTGCAAACCCAGCAGCGATTAGGGTCTTAGATTCAACAGGATATTTTGGTAATATTCCATCTGGTGATTCAGCAGCAAATACCATTGACCGCTTTAAGGTCCAGGTCAATGCCGAAGTTGCAATCGGGCATAAATTTCTGCTTTATCTAACCCTGACTGGCGCAGAAGGATTCAACCAGCAGATAAGTTTTTCTGTTACAATCGGACAGCCTGTTTCCTCAACGCCGTTCGGACCTGACCGATATGGTTATTATGGCTACGATGATACTGACATTGGTTATCAGGAAAGACCAGAATTTAACTGGATTGAGATTGACCCGAATCAGGGCGGGCAAGGCACACGAATAACTATCGGTAACGACCGTGCGGTTGAGGTCCAGTTGCCATTTACCTTCCGGTTTTACGGACAAAATTATGAGACAATCTCGGTATGTGATAACGGCTATATTGCGATGGGCAATACCTGGTTTGGTGACCCATATAACTGGCACATTCCATCTGCGCAGGGACCAGATGGATTTGTTGCGGTTTTCTGGGATGATTTCCGAACCGATACGCTGAATGCCGGAGGTGTGTATTACTTTTATGATGAGCCTCAGCACCGCTTTATTGTTGAATGGAGCAATGTCTATCACATCCATGGATTTCGTAATCCCATTGTCGCTGAACAGCAGACCTTTCAGGCGATTCTTTTCGACCCGGCATATTATCAGACCCTTACCGGTGATGGACCGATTGTGTGCCAGTACCTTTTTGTTCAGAACGATGATACCATCTGGGGTAACAGCCATAACTTTGCCACAGTTGGGATTCAGAGTCAAAATCACGATGATGGACTGGAATGGACATTTGCCGGGATGTATCCTGCACCAGCGGCTGAAATTGTCCCCCACCGGGCGATAAAGTGGACAACCAATCCGCCTGATACATTCACATTCATCTGTGAGAAAGAGGACGCAGCCCTTCCTTTTACCTTTAAGATTTTCCCCAGTGTAGCCACCAGAGGTGTCTGGCTGGATATTAGCCGGTCCCCGGTCTTCGGTCTTCGCTCTTCGGTCTTTGATATTACCGGTAGAGAGGTCAGGCAATTGACATTTTCAGCTGGTGCTAATAATCGTTTATTCTGGGACCTTAGAGATGAAAAAGGAAAGCGGGTGCCTGCTGGTGTTTATATCTTGCGGTTGACCGATACTCTTGGAAATAATAAAATCTCTGTTGAGAAAAGGGTAGTTGTCTTGAGATAAAAAGAAAGGGAGAGTAAATGCGAAGGTTGTTCCTCATTTTTAGTGTCTCTTTATTATTATCACCACTCTGGGCATTGATTTACCACGGTGTGGCAACACCACCAGGTGGTAATGATGCCTGGGTGGTTACAATGGATACAACACTAATTTACCACACAAGCGATTTTGGTATCACCTGGAATGAGGTGAACATTCTCACCGTCCGCGACTTCTTTGATGTCTTCTTTTTAACACCCGATTCAGGCTGGACCTGCGGCAGGACCGGCGAAATCTGGCGCACTACCAATGGTGGCGATACCTGGGAAAGGAAAAATTTAGGTGGTCCAAAGCATGCGGCAAGAATCAGGTTTGTTGATAATATGTTTGGCTGGGCAGCAGGTGGTGACTATGTCCAATTAAGGACAACTGATGGTGGTGCTGTCTGGGAGCAGGTTTTTCTGCCGAAACCGCCCTTTCCCCATGGAGACACCCTTGAGTGTCAGGGCGTATTCTTTCTTGACCGTAATTATGGCTTTCTTGTTGCCGGACACTGGCCTCAGGGCGACACATTTCTTGGTGGTCAGGGCATAATTGCCAAAACGACCAATGGCGGCGACTCCTGGGTAATCTTGCACCAGGACACCACCTATGATTTCTATGATGTGTATTTTGCCGATTCCCTTTCAGGCTGGGTTGTTGGTGGTGATGACCGTAACTTCAGGGCGGTCGTTCTGCACACAAGTGATGGCGGCAATTCCTGGGTGCAGCAGAATCTTCCTCAAGGTGCGAGATTTCTCCGGGCGTTAAAGTTTGTCAGTCCGACTTGCGGCTGGGCTTGCGGCAGGAATGGGACGATAATCCATACCTCTGATGGTGGCAACAACTGGGTTTTGCAGAACTCAGGCGCGGACTCTACCCTTTTTGATATTGACTTTGCCGACTCGCTCCGAGGGATGGCAGCTGGAACCGATGTGGTTGTGGTAACAACTGATGGCGGCGAGAACTGGAGCGTGAGCCTTATTGGCATCACCGAAGAAACTAATTCTAATATCCTATTTCCTACCTCAACCTTAACCTCAACCTTCATCCTTCAGAACCTCCCTGCGGTTCTCTTTGACATTGCTGGTAAAAAGGTGTTAAACTTTTATCCTGGACCAAATGGCATCGCTTCTCTAAAACCGGGTATTTATTTCATAAAGAAAAAGGCGGGGACAGAAAAGGTTCTGATTGTCAGATGAGAAAAGGGGCAAGATGAGGTGTTTTATTTTATTCCTTATCGGGTCAACTTTTATTGTAAGTTCGGTCATAAGCGGTTGTGGTAAAAACCTGCCGCCGGAAAAGCCGGTCATCTTCGGCAGAAACCGGGCAGATGTTGGTGACACGGTTTTGATTCATATTTATTCAATTGACCCTGAGGACAATGTCATCACCTATCTCATTGATTGGGGCGACACCACCAAACCGCAGTGGTCATATTTCTTCCAGAGCGGGGATACCATTGAACGCACCCACATTTACTATCAGACCGGACTCTACTTTATCAGGGCAAAGGCAAAAGACATTGACCGTAAGGAGTCAGACTGGTCAGACACCTTCCGGCTGGTGATTGAGCCTAAGAACTAACACATAATAAACCTTCCTTGTCAATGTCAATCTGTCGGTGTTACATTTCTTCTTGACAAATGACATAAAATGGGTATAATTAGATAAACTCCAAGGGAGGTAAAATGAAAAGATGTGTTCTGATAGTTGCGGTCTTTTTTGTTTTGACCGCAAATGTTTATGCCCTGGACTCGCTCAACTGCCGGGAGATAGGCTCCTGGCCATTTGGTCCTTATTGTAATGCGGTGGTGCTTGACCCGAACCGGCACCTGGCATTTGTTGGTTCTGGTGGTGGGGTCTATGTGCTTGATGTGAGCAATCCCGCAAATCCGGTGAAACTTTCAGAGGCTATTCACACCCGCGACGTTGGTAGGGGCTTGGCGCAAGAGTCAAATCGGCTCTACATTGCAGGAGGAAAGGCAGGTCTTGAGATATGGGATGTAACCAGTCCCACAACTCCAACAAGACTCGGGACCTGCAATACCCCGGACACTGCCCTTGGCGTTGCGGTAGCCGGCAGTTATGCCTATGTTGCTGACGGTTATTCTGGTCTGCGGGTGATTGATGTGTCTGACCCGGCAAATCCCAAGGAGGTCGGATACTATGACACCCCAGGCTCTGCCCTTGGCGTTGCGGTAGCCGGCAGTTATGCCTATGTTGCTGACGGGTTTTCTGGTCTGCGGGTGATTGATGTGTTTCACCCGGCACATCCTCAGGAGGTCGGATACTATGACACCCCAGGCTCTGCCCTTGGCGTTGCGGTAGCCGGCAGTTATGCCTATGTTGCTGACTTTTATTCTGGTCTGCGGGTGGTTGATGTGTCTGACCCGGAAAATCCCAATGAGGTAGGATACTGTCGGACTCCAGACTATGCCCTTGGCGTTGCGGTAGCCGGCAGTTATGCCTATGTTGCGGACTATTATGGTGGTCTGCGGGTGATTGATGTGTCTGACCCGGCAAATCCCAATGAGGTCGGATACTGTCGGACCCCAGGCTATGCCTATGGCGTTGCGGTAGCCGGCAGTTATGCCTATGTTGCAGACGACTGGGTTGGTCTGCGGGTGATTGATGTGTTTCACCCGGCACATCCCAATGAGGTCGGATATTATGATACCCGAGGCACTGCCTATGGCGTTGCGGTAGCCGGCAGTTATGCCTATGTTGCGGACTATGATGCTGGTCTGCGGGTGATTGAGTTCTATGGGGTTGGGGTTGAGGAACGCTTCCAGAGAACGGCTAATGGCTCAC
>JBDRUF010000007.1 GCA_039801245.1 candidate division WOR-3 bacterium | reverse complement strand
ATGGCGAGGTAACTTCGGTTGAGATAATCAAAGACAAGTTTACCGAGCGTTCTCGGGGATTTGCCTTTGTGGAAATGGCTACCGATGAGCAGGCCGCAGCTGCCATTGCCGCCCTCAACCAGTTTGAGATGGAAGGCAGACAGCTGACGGTCAACGAGGCACGCGCCCGCACCGAGCGTCCACCGCGCGGTGGCTCAAGGTAGTTACACCAAAGTAACAGCGCTAAAGGAAATAAGAGGGGCTCTGCCTTGACTCGGGCTTAGCCCCTCTCTATACTAATTTTATGCCAGAGCCAGTAAAGGCAGGCAAAGAGGCGCAAACCCTCTGGTTTCGCTGCGCCGGCTGCAGCGAAATAATCTATCGCAAAACCCTTGAGTCCAACTTCTTTGTGTGCAACCGGTGCGGTTATCACTTCCGCATCAGCCCGGACGATTACATCCGTATTCTGCTTGACGAAGGCACCTGGGAGGAACTGGATACCAACCTGATTGCACTTGACCCGCTCAACTTTCCTAAATATCAGGAAAAACTGAGGGAGGCACGGCAGAAAACCGGGAGGGCCGATGCCTTTTCCTACGGTCGGGGTGCGATTGCCAAGACCCCCGTGGTTTTTGGTGTTATGGACTTTGGCTTTATTGGCGGCAGTATGGGTTCGGTTGTGGGGGAAAAGGTTTGCCGTGCCATCAGACTGGCAAGAGAGGAAAGGCGTCCACTTGTCATCGTTGCCACCTCAGGGGGCGCGCGCATGCAGGAGGGAATCATCTCCCTGATGCAGATGGCAAAGACATCGGCAGAAATTGGGCTCTTGCGCCGGGCACGGGTGCCCTTTATCTCCATTCCGATTGACCCCTGTACCGCCGGTGTGATGGCGTCGTTTGCCTCGCTCGGCGATGTCATCATCTCCGAGCCCAATGCCCTTCTGGGATTTGCGGGTCAGCGGGTGATTGAGGATACCATTGGCGAAAAACTTCCTGAAGGTTTCCAGCGCGCCGAGTTTATGCTTAAGCATGGACTGGTTGACATCGTTGTTTCCCGACGCAACCTCAAGACAACCGTTGCCCGCATCCTCTCGGTCCTCTGGCACAAACCCCAATATGAGCCGGGTCCTGTTTAAAGAGGTCAGCAAAAAATTTGGTTCCGAGGTCATCGCGGTTGACCGGGTGAGCTTTGAGGTGAAGGATGAGGAGTTTTTCTGCATCCTCGGTCCATCCGGCTGCGGCAAGTCAACGGTCTTGCGCCTAATCGCCGGTCTGGAGGAGCCGGATGAGGGTGAAATCTATATCGGCGAGCGGCTGGTCAACGGGGTTGAGCCCAAGGAGCGGGATGTGGCGATGGTGTTTCAGAACTATGCCCTTTACCCCCATATGAGCGTTTATGAAAATATGGCCTTTGCCTTGAAGATGCGCCGCCTGCCGAAGACAGAAATCAACATCCGGGTAAAAGAGGCGGCAAAAATCTTGGGGATTGAAGAACTTTTGGAACGCAAACCCGCAGAACTTTCCGGAGGTCAGCGCCAAAGGGTGGCACTGGGCAGGGCGATTGTGCGCAACCCCAAGGTGTTTCTCTTTGACGAGCCCTTGTCCAACCTTGATGCCAAACTAAGGGTGGGGATGCGGACCGAACTTGCCCGGCTCCATCAGCGGCTCGGTACAACCATCATCTATGTTACCCATGACCAGGTTGAGGCGATGACCTTGGGTGAGCGCATCGCTGTGATGAAGGATGGCAAACTGGTTCAGGTTGCTGACCCCCTAACCCTTTACAACCGTCCTGCCAACCGGTTCGTCGCCGGTTTTATCGGCTCACCACCAATGAACCTTTTCACCGGCGTTGTCAAAGCCAACCCCTTGCGCTTCGTCAATCCATTCTTAACCATCAATCTACCTCAGGGATTTACCCCAAGCCTTCCTCAGGAAAAGGAGGTTGTTCTGGGCATAAGAGCCGAAGATATCCATATCACCAGTGCCGGCGATATTCGTGCCAGCGTTGAGGTGATTGAACAGTTGGGCAATGAGGCGCTGATCTATTTGAAAATCGGCGATGCCCCGTGTGTGTTGCGCACCAGCCCGGCTAAGGCACCAAGACCGGGCACAACCGTTAATCTCCAATTTGACCTGAAAAACCTCCACCTCTTTGACCCGAAAACCGAACAGCGGCTCAACTAAAACAAAAAAGGGGCACCTTTGGGGCGCCCCCAATTTACCATTCCGGGATTTTAGTCCTCGGCAACAATCGTAATCTCCTTTGCCTTGGACTTCTCCGACTTCGGCAGAACCAGCTCGAGGACACCAGCCTTGTAAGATGCCTTCGCCTTATCACCCTCAACCTCTGCCGGCAGGGTCACCGTCCGCTGGAACTTCCCATAGGCACGCTCCACCCGGTAATAGGTCTTGCCCTTCCTCTCGCTCTCCTGCTTCCGCTCGCCGGAGATGGTGAGGGTGTCACCGGACAGGCTCACCTTGATGTCCTCCTTGTTCATACCAGGCAGCTCCACCCGGACAACGATGGAATCATCATTCTCCTCAATGTCCAGAGGCGGTGCCCAGTATGTCTCCGCCCGCTCCCGCGGCAGCCTGCCAAACACCGAGTCAAAAAGCCGGTCCAGTTCATCCCGCAAAGATACCATCTCCCGGAATGGATCCCAAGTTGTTAGATGCTTTGCCATTGCCATCACCTCCTTTTTCATCTTTTTCCTTTCTACCTTATTAGACTACCTTACCTTTGCCAGGATTCACAGATATCTAACTCAATGTTCTTTCAATATCTTAATATAACTATAGGGTAGGTCCTCCCCACCACCCCGGGTGCCATTAACCCTTTTTGGTCTCTTTGGGCTTATTAATTTCTTGACACAAAAGCCCAAGTGGCTAAAATTAGTCTTAATTAACAATGTTAGTCAATCATAACATTTATCGGGACAAGACCGCCCTGGGCGAAAGCCAAGAGAACTACCTTGAGGCGATTCTGATACTCGGGGAAAAGCAGCGCCCGGTGAGAATCAAGGACATCGCCCGATTTCTCAATGTCAGCCGTCCTGCGGTTGTTGCCGCTATTGGTATTCTTGCCCAAAAGGGGCTTGTCCGGCACGAACATTACGGCGGTGTGGAGTTGACCGCTAAAGGGAGATTGTGTGCGGATGGGGTTTATCAAAGGCATCTCCTCCTTGAGCGGTTTCTGCGGGAGGTCATTGGTGTGAGCCGCGAGGTGGCGCAAAGGGACGCCTGCCGGCTGGAACACGCCCTCTCCCAAGAGACGATTCGCGGGCTAAGGAGGTTGATGCAGAGCCATAGGCTTGAACCCAAGGGAAACAGCACAACCCGGTATTAAAGATGCGGGAAAATTTTGGCTTTGCCATTGTCCTCTCCGCTCTCGCGGCGTGCAGCACCACTCTGGGGAGCGTTTTGGGGATGGCGGTGCGTCGTCCGAGCGCCGGCTTTATGGGGTTCAGCCTCGGTTTTTCCGCGGGCGTGATGATGTTTGTCTCCTTTGCCGAGCTGCTGGCGACCGCAATCGGCTCGTTGGGATTTTCAGCGGCAGTGATTGCCTTTTTCATTGGGGTGGTGCTGATGTTTGTCATTGACCTGGTGGTGCCGCATGAGTTCATCAGTGAGCATACAATTGATGTCAGTCAGGAATGTTTTGACCACCCGGCACCAGCGATGGGAAAAGGCTGGCGCCACCGTTACGGCAAGAGGCAAGAGGTTGAGCCCACAACGCTTCTGCGCATTGGCATTTTGATTGCCCTCGGCATCGGTCTCCACAATCTACCCGAGGGGATGGCGACATTTGCCGGCGCGGTTAAAAGCCGTAGCCTGGGCATCGCCATTGCCGTAGCGATTGCCCTGCACAACATCCCGGAAGGGCTGGCAGTAGCGGTGCCGGTATTCTGCGCCACCGGTTCGAGAAGAAAGGCGCTGGTGTTGTCAACCCTTTCCGGTGCTGCCGAACTGGCAGGCGCGGTGATTGCCGCCCTGATTTTAATGCCCTTTCTTAATGAGAGACTGATGAATCTCTTGCTTGCCGGTGTTGGTGGACTGATGGTCTTTATCTCCTTTGATGAACTCATTCCCGGCTCTTATGCCTACGGTCATGAACATTTAAGCGTTGCCGGTGTCATTTCGGGGATGATGTTAATGGCAATGAGCCTGGTTTTATTTTACTTATGAAAAGTAACGGCAAGGTAAGAAATGGCTGGTTGATTGCGCTGATTTTATCGGTCTGTGTAACCATTATTACCCTTGCCGCAATCCTTTTTACCCGCCATAATAGAAACAAAACCCTGCTTTTCTGCGGTCCGGAACCGCCCTGTCCGGAATCAACCTATTACGGTGGTGATGTCTTGAAGAATGACGAGGTCCTTGCCGGGCTTCTACAGCGCTGGTGTATCAGCCCCGAAATAATAAACTCAATCTATGCCGCCCTTAGTAAAACCGACTTTAACTTCCGCAAGATGAAACCCGGGGACTCGGTTACATTGTATTATCGGGGTTTAAATCTGTTCGGGATTGATTATCATCAGAATAAGGTTATCAGTTATGAGGTGAGGTTGGATTCAGGAGGAGAGGCTCACGCTGATAAAATCAATAAACCGGTTGATACGGTGAAGGCGGTTTTCAAAGGCGTGATTGAAAACTCCCTCTGGAACTCGCTGTTGAATTTAGGCGGAACACCGGAACTGGTGGTAGAGTTTGCCGAAATTCTGCGCTATGATATTGACTTCTTTACCGAGTGCAACAACGGGGACACCTTCGAGATGCTGGTCGACCGGCTTGAGGTTGAAGGCGATTTCTACCGTTATGGCAGGGTTTATGCGGTTCATTACAAGAGTAAATCGGAAAATGTGTGGGGATTTTACTTTTGTGACCCATCCGGGCACTGGGACTATTACAATGAAAGGGGGCAGTCTTTGCGGAAGACGATTCTGCGTTCCCCTCTCTCATTCGCCCGGGTCTCATCCTATTTCGGGATGAGGTTTCACCCGATTCTGCGCGTTGTCCGACCTCATCAAGGGGTTGACTATGTTGCCCCGCGGGGCACGCCGGTGAGTGCGATTGCGGATGGTGTGGTGACAATGGTGCGCTGGAACGGCGGTTATGGCAAGATGGTAGAGATAAAACATTCGGGCGGGCTGGTTTCCCGGTATGGTCACCTTTCCGGTTATGGACCGGGTATCAAGGTCGGCAAAAGGGTTCAGCAGGGGGCAACGGTTGGCTATGTTGGTGCTACCGGTCTGGCAACCGGTCCTCATCTCCATTTTGAAATCCGCAAGGACGGCAAGCCGGTCAATCCACTAAAGGTGATTCCACCCCGGGCAGAGCCGGTGCCAAAGAGATACCTTGCCCAGTTTGAGGCAACAAAAAGCACCTATCTGAAACTTTTACACAGTTTTACCAATCAGCCAGCTCCACCCGTCGCAACTACATCCCGATAGCCACCTCAAGATAAAAACTCCTTCCGGGAAGAGGATAGCCCTTGAGAGCCTGATATCTGCGGTCAAAAATGTTGTCGCAGCCAAACATGATTTGGGGGCGCAGGTTCTTCACAGTCCCGGTAAGGGTTGCATCAGTATCAAAAATCAGATAGCCGGGCAGGGTCTCGGTATTTTCACTGTTGGCGAACCTTTTTCCTGCCCCTTTTGCGCTGAGAGTAATGCGGAGAGGCTGAACACTGTCTTTGAGATAGGCAAGCCATAATGAAGCCCTTCCGGAAATTCTCGGTCGGTAGGACAGGTCAAGTGTTTCTGAACGGGAGATTTGGTAGGTGGCGTTGCCCTTGAGACCAATCCAGCGAAATCCAAGCTCTTCTTCAAGTTCAATACCAGTAATTCTTGCCTGAGCGATGTTCACCGGCTGATAAACAAAGTTCTCATCCGGCTGCCACTGAATCAGGTCTTTCACACGGGAATGGAAAAATCCCATACGCAACAGACCAATACTGCCGATATTCAACCCAGCACCGGCATCAAATCCAGTTGCCCATTCAGGCGCAAGGCGAGGGTTGCCCTTTGTCCAGGCATCTTCTGGCCACCACATCTCATTAAATGTGGGCGCACGGAAGGAGCGGTTAGCGCTCAGGTAAAAACCTAAAGGTCTAAACCTGTTAATGACAACGGACAGTTTCGGGCTGAAGGCGCCATAGGTGCGGTGATAAGCAGTTGCATCATCACGCCTGTTTTTCATAATTTCGTAACGGAGCATCGGGTTTAAGGAAACCCCCTGATAGTTCAACCCGCCTTCAAAATAAAATGCGGTTGTCAGCCGGGATGGTCTGCCCACGGTTGTGCTCAAAGCCTTTTCCCAATCGGACTCAAGCCCGAAGACAAAATCTAAGATGCGCTGATTCACATTGAGACCGGTGCGAAGCGTCCTGTGGGTGTCACTCGCAAAAAAGTATTCATCGGGGTTGTAATAGTTCTGTAATGAGCGCTGATGGAAAAACCGGGCGCTCAATCGGGCATTGTCGGTTTGTTGCAGGTCATAGCCGCAAATAAAGAGGAGCCTTTCGTCATTCAGCCTGGCGCTGTCACTCGGGAAGGATAAAGGTCCGGGCGAGCCCCTTTTTGCCCCAGCCCAGGTTCCCAAAAGGGAAAGATACTGCCTGCCCAGTTTCAGACCTGACTTGAAAAGCAAATCGGCACGGGTCAAATCGGAATTTTTCCGGAACCGCAATGAGTCCAGACTGTCCTTAAAAGGAAACCGATTTTCTGCATCAAGAAGACCCGCGGCAAAAAGCAGGTTAACCCTTCCGGGCAAACAAAGGTTAAAATTGGCGTAGCGTTTGCCAAATGAACCGATACCGGCGGTGGCATTAACTGCCTGGCAAGAGGCGTCTGGCGTAATGATATTTATCACCCCGCCAATCGCATTGGCACCATAGAGCGCGGATGCGCCACCGCGCACCACCTCTATCCGCTGGGCAGTTCCGCAAGGAATCAGGGTCAAATCAGCCTGGTTGTTAAGGCTGGAGTTGAGCCGGACACCATCAAGCATTATTAGGGTCTGCTCAGCCGATGCCCCGCGCACAGAGACCGTGCTCAGGTTGCCGTAATCGTGAACAATTGTCCCCGGTGCCTCAATAATCAGTTTGCTGATGTCGGTTCTGCCCTTGACAGCACCGGGCTCATCTGAAATAACCGCAACCGGCAAAGCCGGCTCGGTCTTTAACCTCAGCCTTGTGGCGGTGCTTGTTACCCCGGCAACAGGAATGGCAACAGGGTTTAAAAAGACGGTGAGTTTTCCATCCGTGGAGACATCATCATAGAACCTGGTCTCATACCCAATCCTTGAGACAGAGATTGCCACCCTTTCCGGCAGCAGCGCATCCCTCACTGCAAAAAATCCAGCCGAATCGGTGAGGATGCTCCCCCCTGTTTGGATAATCTTAATTTCCACATAGGGAATCGGCTCTCTTGTTGCCGCATCAAAAACCCTTCCCTGAAAAATTTTTTCAGGGGAAAGAAGGAAAAGATAGATTAACAGGCTCATTGCGGTTCTCCTTTCTGCGCAAGTTAAACCGACCTTATCGCAGCGACCAGGTCTCCTGGCTTGCGGCAAGGTTCCATCGCCTTCCCAGTTTTGACCAGTGGCACTGATGGACCGCTAAAGCCGCTCACAGTGGGCGAGACCGCCGCCGATTTTCACGGCGTTCCCTGTGTCCGATCACGGACAACCCTTTTCGGGTCTGCCGCTGCCATCCCATTATAAAAAGTGAAACCCCATTGTCAAGGCAAAAAGTAAAACGAAAACCACCCTTCCATTACCAAGGTTTGTATACTTATAGGTATACAAGGCAATTTTGGGGAGATAGGAGTTAAATTACATAATTAAATAACTTAGCCAAATTTTTCCCATTTTGACACCCCATCCCCGGGGTAGACGCCGTTGCTATCTTGAAACCTTCAGGTCAAGCGGTCTTCTGGCAAATGCTGGTAAGTCAAGCGGTGATGGACCGAAACGCTTGAACCGCTCAAAACCTGCTGCGGCAATCATCGCCGCATTGTCGGTGCAGTATTCTGCTCGGGGTATTAATAACTTAAACCCCAGCCTCTGGGCAAGGAGCTCCATCTGCGCGCGCAGAAACCTGTTTGCCGCCACCCCACCAGAAACCCCAACCAGTTTTAGCCCGGTATTGATAACCGCCCTTTCCACCTTTTTTGTCACCTCCCGCACCGCTGCCAGCTGAAACGATGCGGCAACATCAGCCTTTTTTGCATCCGGATGGTCGCGCAGATAATAGAGCACCGCGGTCTTAAGACCGGAAAAACTGAAGTCCAGCCCTCCCGGGTCAGGAACAGGAAATTCAATCACCGGTCTGCCCGCTTCTGCCAGTTTCTCAATTAAGGCACCACCAGGATAAGGCAGACCCAAAAGTTTTGCCACCTTGTCAAAAGCCTCGCCACAGGCATCATCAACCGTTGAACCCAACCCCTGATAATCGCACCAGTCCTTCACAATCACCAGTTCGGTATGACCACCAGAAAGGACAACCCCTAAATATGGCGGCTTCAGTTCTGGATATTCTAAACGCAGGGCAAAGATGTGCCCTTCAAGATGGTTCACACCCACAAAGGGGATATTGAGGCTGTAACTCAAAGCCTTGGCAAATGGCAAACCGACCAGAAGCGCGCCCAAAAGACCGGGTGCATATGTTGCCGCAATCAGGTTCAGGTCAGCATAGCCCACCCCAGCATCTTTCAACGCCTCTTGAACAACCGGCACAATCAAACGGATATGAGCCCTTGCCGCCAGTTCGGGCACAACCCCGCCGTAAATTGAATGGACCAATTGCGATGAGACAACACTGGAACGCACAAAAAGACCATCTACAACAACACTCGCTGCGGTCTCATCGCAGGAGGTCTCAATCCCTAAACAGAGAAAACTCACCTGACGGTTATGTTAAAAAGTTCGGGCTCAATCTTGACCAGGCGGAAACGCCCGGGTAGAACCACATCCGCCCCCAGGCGATAAGAACCCGGCTGGAGACTGGCAATCTTAATCTGGACTGTGATATCTGATGGTTTCAAGGAGTCAATCAGACCAACGGGTCCGGCAACCGCAATCTGCGCCTCATCGGGCTCAACCTCAATATCCAGTGTTGGCGGCGCAATCACCTTGACCGGCAGACCCAAGAAAATCCTTGCCCCCTCCTTTTCGAGGACAATCTCAACATCAACCGACTCCGGCACACAGGAAAAGCCTGCTCCTGGTGGGGTCAAGACCTTCAGCCTGCGGGTCTCATTACCCTTTACCGAACTTAAATCCAATGTCTCGGTCGCCAGCCTTTCAAACGATTCCACCTCACCAGCCGGTCCAATCAACTTCACCCCTGACTTCACCCTCAACTCCGAAACCATCTGCCCCGCACCAACCTCCCCCTTTGTCGGCACAAACACCTCCACATCCTTTTGCATCGCCGGTCCTAATTTCACCTCAATCACCTCCGGCTCGATCGCGCGCACAAAAACATTCGCCGGCAGTTTCAAATCAAGGGGATTTAACCTTATCTGCCTGGTGCCGAACCTGCCTTCAGGCACAATGGGTCTAAACTCCAGCACCTTCCTCTGGATGCGCAAAAGCTCCTTGCCCCTCCCGCTCAATGTCACTGTTGCCGTTTTGGTGTCAACATCGGTGATGACCCGTTCGGTCCTCCCCTTCTCCAAGACCACAACCGGGACATCAACCTTCACCTCATAACTTCGGTCCAGGACCGCCACCGCCCAGAGAAAAATGGCAAAGAAAATCGCCACAACCTTCAGGGTCAGATTGCCAAAAACCAGCCGCAAGAGCTGCAACATAACACAATATAGATATTACCATCCCCCCTGTCAAACCCTCAATCTGAACATCATTGACTTTACAATTATAACTGGCATCATCAGTTGATGCAGGAAACCGTGTATCAAGCCTTCAGCGCGGTTGCCCAGCGCCTTGCCAATAGACCCGCACTACTGCACAAGGTCGCCGGCAGATTCCAGCCCATAACCTTTGCCCAGCTCAGTCAGGCGGTTGACGAAGTTGCTGCCGGTCTTGCTGAAGAGGGTGTCAAACCCGGTATGCGCATCGGCATCTACTCCTACAACCGACCCGAATGGGTGATTGCCGACCTCGCCGCAATAAAGTTGGGTGCGGTTGTTGTTCCAATTTATCACACCTTACCGCTTGACACCGTCCACTACATCATCAACGATGCCGAGGTCAGCCATCTCTTTGTTGAAAACCCGGAACTGTTCAATCCGCTCCTGCCCTTTCTTGAACAGTTAAAGAGCCTAAAGGTGGTTATCACCTTTTTTGAGCCAGATGTAAAGACCAGCGCCGGGAAAAAAATTCTCTCCCTCACCGCTTTACGCGCCCATGGTGCCAGCGCCCTGAAAGAGAAACCAGAACTCGCCAACCCCTATCAGGCAAAACCTGATGACCTTTTGACCATCTGCTACACCTCTGGCACAACCGGTGAACCCAAGGGCGCAATGCTCTCCCACAAAAACATCCTTTCCAATGTCTTTGCCGCAATTGAACGGTTCAATGTTACGGAAAATGACCTCTTGGTCTCATTCCTGCCCCTCTGCCATATGTTTGAAAGGACCTGCGGCTATTACACGATACTTTTGGCTGGTGCGGCGATCGCCTATGCCGAATCGCTCCAGACCATCCGCGACGATGTTGCCCTGGTAAAACCAACAATTTTAATTGTTGTTCCCCGGGTGTTGGAAAAGGTGTACAATGCGGTTCAGGAAAAGGTTCTGACCGGTCCAGCGCTCCAGCGCCGTTTGATGATTGCCACCATCAGAAGCGCAAACCGGTATGCCCTCCTGAAATCAACGAAAAGGAAAATCCCCTTCACTTTGGCGCTGAAGAAAAAAATCCTTGACCTCCTGGTCGTGCGCAAACTGCGCAAACTTGGTGGCGGCAGAATCAGGCTGATTGTCTCCGGTGGTGCACCTCTTGAAAGAAAACTGGCACGGACAATTCGCAACCTCGGCTTCAACCTACTTGAAGGTTATGGTCTCACCGAAACCTCACCGGTGGTATGTGCGGCAGTTCCTGGTGAGGAACGGGTGGGAACGGTTGGCAAGCCATTTCCCAATGTGGAGGTAAGGATAGGAGCGAATGACGAAATCCTGGTGCGGGGTCCGAATGTGATGCTCGGGTATTATAAAAAGCCAGAGGAGACCGCGCTGGCGATTGACGCTGACGGCTGGTTCCATACCGGTGACCAGGGAAGGTTTGATGCGCAGGGCAACCTCATCATCACCGGCAGAATCAAGGAGATTATTGTCAATGCCTATGGCAAAAACATTCCGCCGGTGCCGATTGAACATGCCCTGTTGTGCTCCAAGTTCATTGACCAGGTAACGGTGATCGGAGACAGAAGACCATATCTTGTTGCCTTGATTGTCCCTGCCCGTCTCACCCTTGAGGACTATGCGCGTGAAAACAAAATCCCGTACCAGAGTTATCAGGAGCTGTTAGAGAATCCGCAGGTTATCAAGTTATTTCGCGAGGAGATTGACCGCTGCCTTTTACCTTTTGCCCCCTACGAGCAGGTGCGCAAATTCCGGCTTATCCCCGAACCATTCACGGTGGAAAACGGGCTTTTGACCCCGACCCTCAAGGTCAGGCGCAAAGAGATTGACCGGGTGTTTGCGAATCTGATCGAAGCGATGTATCAGGAGAAGTAAATGACTTTTGTCCTGTTAATGGCTTTTGTTTTGAGCACAACCCCGGTCAACCCGAACCCTGACTCCATCTGCAAAAGGGCAGAGTTTCTCCTTTTCAACCGCCACCTTAATCCCCTTTATCTTGACTCTGCCTATCAACTCCTTGCCCAGGCACGCAAGATCAACCCGGTTCACCAGAAAACCCTTTATCTCTGGTCAAGAATCCATACCCAGTTGGGTGAAAACAGCACAGGCAAAGGGGAAAAGATTAAGTTTTTTGAAAGGGCAAAGGCGATTGCCGAGAGTCTGCAAGTGGTAAATGATAAAAACCCTGACGGGTTTATGTGGTGGGCGATTGCCCAGGGCAGAATCGGTCAGACCCGCGGGGTTTTAAACTCCCTCTTTATGGTCCCATCTTTGAAAAAGGCATTTAACAGGGTGATTGAACTTGACCCAAGATATGCCACCGCCTATGATGCGCTTGGTGTTTTGTATTACGAACTACCCCCATTTGCCGGTGGCGACCTGAAACTTGCTGAAAAATATTTGATTCAGGGGCTGAAAATTGACCCGAACTACACCCTTATCCGGCTTGACCTTGCCCGGGTCTATTTCAAACAGGGCAGAAGGGATGAGGCGCGTGAGCAGTTAAAACTGCTCATCAATACCGCTAAACCCTCCTATCCTGCCGACTTCTTCCTTGAAGACAGACCTGAGGCGGAAAAACTGCTCTGTGAACTTGAGCCCAAGAGATAAATCAACCTGAACCTGGGTGGGATGAAGACATTGCTGTCCGCAAGGGTGGTATCACTGTTGTCTTTGCCTCGTATCGCTTCAGCGCCTGTTCCAGCATCCTTATTTTCGTGTGCACCGCTGCCCGCCGGTTGATAATCACCAAATACTGGTTCCGCAGCCGGCACATCCCGCCCTCACCGCGCAAATCATCGTAAATCACCTTCAGACCGAGTTCCTTGCAGCGCTCTTCAAGTATTGCCAGTCGGCAAACCCCTGATTCACCAAGCACACGCTCCTGTCCCTTTTTCCTCTTTACCCTTTGCTCTTGTTCCCCTAAAGCCATCCTTTCTCCTTGTACCAGTTTATTGTTATCTCGCCACCCCTACTTAAATCATACTCAGGTTCAAACCTTAAGTCAAGCCTTGCCTTCTTGTCCGAACAGACCCAGCACTCCTGACACAACTCCTTGACCTTGTCCGGATTAAAGATCGTCCCCTCCCTTTTAAGCCAGGAGTCGCACCAGGCGGCAACAAAACCTAAAAAAAACGGTATTCTGACCAGCCTGACCCTTCTTTTCGTAATCCTTTCCCACTCCCTGGCAATATGCTCAAATGTGTAGCAATTTCCATCTGCGATAAAGTAGACCGAGCCCGAAGGAACATCCCTCTCCATTGCCAATACCGCCGCCTTGACCGCATCAAGAACATATATCAGCGAAAATGTTCCGCCCATCACCGGTGCCCACCCCTTTTTCAGCGCCCGCCAGAACAAAAGCCCATCCTTGTCCCTTGGACCATAAACCGCAGGAAAGCGCAAAATCACCACCCCCATTTTTTCCTTAAAATCCAAAACCGCCTTTTCTGCCAAAAGTTTTGCCCGACCGTAATCACTTACCGGTCTTGGCTCCATCTTTTCATCCAAAACCTCACCCCTGCGCACCGGTCCGGCTGCTGCCACCGATGAAAAGAGAATAAACTTCTTCACATTCGCACCTGCCGCCTTCTCGGCAAGGGTTTTCGTCCCCAAATAATTTATCCTGACAAAATCCCTCCCCTTCCTTGACCTGACCACAGCAGCGGTATGGAAAACCGCCTCAACACCCCTGACCGCCTCAGTAAGCGAATCTTCATCACTCAAATCACCGTAAACCAAATTCAGTTTCAACCCTTCAAGCCAGCGCAGATTAGAGGTCTTGCGCACCATCCCTTTCACCTCATAGCCCCTTTCTAAGAGATATGCGCACAGATGGGAACCGATAAACCCGCTTGCTCCAGTAACTAAGACCCTCTTCATTCCCTTTCTTTAGCAAATTTTGGGCAAAAGCACCCTCTCAAAATAGTCCCGGCTTTTCAGCGCCTGTTCCTTTGGTCTGGTCTCAAAAACCAGCAGTGCCGGGCTTTTATAGAGAAGCCTTAAATAGGGCACAACATCAACCGTTCCCTCACCCAAGGCGAGATGCTGGTCTCTTGCGCCATTATTATGATGGAGATGGGCGTGATAGATTGTCTTGTGAAACCGCTTAAAAAACGCAAACTCCTCCTCTTTTTTATCCTCGCTGAGGATGGCGATGTGCCCGATGTCAAAACAGAGCCCCAAACTCCCGCCCAGGAGTCTTTTCAAGACCTTTTTACTCGGCACAAAACGAAACCCACCCACATTCTCAACACACAAATTTGCCCTTGTGCGCGCATACTGTTTCAGGTCCGCCAGCGCCTGCAAAAGCGCCTCCTCATAATAACGGGGAAACTCCTCATGGGTAAAGCGATTGCCACCGCCATAGCCATAATGCATATCAAAACCGAGATGCATAATCACATTCTCAGCACCGATATCAGCCGCCCAGTCAAGGGTTTTTTTCAACTCCAAGACCGCGCACCTGCGCACCCGCTCACTCGGAATGAAAAATGACGGACCCTCAAGCGCATGCACCGCCAGCCTGACTTTTCTTCTCCCTGCCTGCCTTTTGATCTTTCTGCGCTCACTTGCCCGGCGCAACTGGTTACCAAAATTGATATTCCCCAAATTAATCTCAAGAACCCCAAAACCGGTATCAGCGGCAAAATCTATCGCCGCTATTATATCGGTGAAGTCAAATAAAACCTGAATGCCTAATCGTTGATTCTGCGCCTTCTGTTCAGGCACAAATGATTATACTCTCAAAACTTACTGCGTCAACTTATTCTTTTCCTTCCCTTAGTCTTGTAAAAAACTGAAAAATTGGAACTTAACCCTATATCAACCCAAAGGAAAAAGCCGGTAATAGAGGGGTAAGGGGGGTGGTGGAGGGAACCTGCCCCATTTTTGCATATCACATTGTAAAACTAAGACTTAAAATAAAAAACCGCCCCCTTTGACCCCGCCTTATCTTAAGGTAAAATTATTATATGAACCCAGTTGCAATGACAATTCTGTTAACATTTTTATACCTTTCCCCGATTTCTGCCTTGGAGACGCTGAGTGACACCATTTTCATCAAAGAGTGGCTACTGTGCGGACCATTTTCTGTGGGTATGCGCGAAGGCATCACCGAGGCAATCCCGGATATAGCAAACATCCAGCCGCAGGAGGGCGACTCCTTGCGCAGCGGGCTTGTTCAAGGCGGGATTGTCCGCTGGCGAAGGGTTGAGACCGACCCTTCGGGCTGGCTGGCAACAGACTATCAGGATGTGCGCTGGGATTCGATTATGGACTACTATGGCATCAGCGGTCTTTTGTCTCTTGGCTATGCCTATGCCGAATTTTTTTCTCCCCATAAGGCGCGCTGCCTGGCAGTTGCAACCCGTATCGGCAGTTTTGTCCTTAATGGCAGAGGCTATATTGGCGATGTGTATGGCAACAACTGGTTCAAGACACCGGTTGTCATTGACTCCGGGAAAAACCGCATCGTCCTGCGCATTTCCGGCTATGGCGACCAGAAGGTGCGCTTTTTCCTAATCCCTTGCCAAGAACCGGTGATTCCCATCATTGATGACATCACCGCGCCTGACATAATTGCCGATTCCGCGCGCTCCCTCTGGCTTGGCATCCCAATTTTGAACACTCTCACCGAAATCTTACAGGGTGTTCACCTGAAATTGAACCTGGACACACTCGTTATTGCTGACACAACTGTCAATCACATCCCGCGGCTCGGGGTAAAGAAGCCGGCAATTCGGGTAAACATACCTCCTCTTCCTTATGACACCGCCGGCTACAAAATGATACTAACCATCACCCTTAACGATTTTCAACGCACCGACACGGTGAGGTTGCGCTCAAGGCTCTTGACCCAGGCGCACAAACGGACATTTATCTCAGAGATTGACTCCTCCTGCCAGTATTATGCCTTACGATATCCAGAAAATTACGACCCGAAGAAAAAATACGGCCTTATCCTTTCGCTCCATGGTGCCGGTGTTGAGGCCTATGGTCTTGCCGAATGCTTCCAGCCCAAGGACTGGGCTTTTGTTGTCTGCCCGACCAACCGCCGACCCTATGGGTTTGACTGGCAGGACTGGGGCAGGCTTGACTGTATTGAGGTTTTAAAAGAGGTGCAGAGGCAATTTCCGATTGACCCTGACCGGGTGGTCTTAACCGGCCATTCAATGGGCGGTCATGGCACCTGGCACATCGGTCTTGCCCATCCCGACCTTTTCGCTGCGATTGCCCCTGAGGCGGGTTGGCCCTCATTCCCGCTTTATGTCCCCAACTTTCTCCAGCGCAGCATCATCTTCACCGAGCCGGGCAAACTTGCCATCCGTGATATGGCAGCCCGACCTGACAACACCCCCGCCTTTCTTGAGAATGCATTGAACCTGCCGGTCTTTATCCTCCATGGCGCAGATGACGACAATGTGCCCACAATTCACTCAAGAAACTTTGCCCTCTGGCTGGATGTCTTGGGGTACAAATACCATTACAAAGAGGTTCCAGGGCAGAAGCACTGGTGGGAGGGTTGTGTTGACGACCCTGATTTGATGGATTTTCTTAAAAACGCACGGCGCGAGCACGGACCAAGACATATCAGGTTTCGCACCGCTGACCTTTCCCAATCCCGCACCTCCTACTGGCTGACAATTGACCGGGTAAAAACCATCGGCAGGGATGCAACTGTTGCGGCATCTGCAGGAGATTCACCAGTTGAGATTAAGACCGAAAACATAACTCAGTTGACCTTAAACCTTGACCAGCGGCTATTCTTTTCAGGACCGATAGGTGTGAAAATTGATGGCAAAACGGTGATAAAAAGGTTAGAACTGCCTGCGATTATAACCCTGTATAACACTCCTAAGGGCTGGAAATTAGGAAGGGCAAGAACCGCAGGGCTCGCCAAGAAACCCGAACTTTACGGTCCGGCAAAACAGGCGCTGATGAGACCATTTGCTATTGTCTATGGCACCCAGGATTCAGCAGTTGCTGAGTTTCTCATGCATGCCGCAAGCCAGGAATGTCTGCGCTGGTATCTAATTGGCAACGGCACAACCGAGGTTCTTTGCGACACCGAACCCATCCCGCTTGACCGCAACCTAATCCTTTTCGGCGGTGAAAAAGAGAACCGGGTCATGAAAAAAATCCATCACCACCTGCCAATTACCGTTAAGGGTGGCAAAATGAACCTATTCAAAACCGAGCTCGGTGAGAGCCTATCAGCAGTTTTTGTCTATCCTAACCCTTTAAATCCAGAAAGGCTAATATTGGTGCGGATGGGAACCGACCCTCTAACAACAAAACTGTCATTTTTCTGGGGCATCATCGGCTCAGGCACAGCCATTCCCGACTTTATGATTTTTGACTCCCAGGTACGGAGTTTTGGCTGGCACGGTGTCAGAGCCGCAGGGTTTTTCTCCCCGGAATGGCAAATTGACCCCTTATCTACATTTATCCAAAAGTGAGCCGCTCAATAATCCTGCTGGCACCGGCAAAGATTAACCTCGGACTCTGGGTAGGCAGAAAGAGACCCGATGGCTACCACGAAATAGTCACTCTGATGGTGCCATTGGAGTTCGGGGACCGGATAAAAATCACCAAACAGGCAAAAGGCATCAGATTAAGGACAACCGGTATCAGGCTCAACATTCCGGCAAATGATAACCTTGCCCATCGTGCTGCCGAACTCTTCTTTGCTGCTGCAAAAATTGAACAGGGTTGCAGCATCACAATTAACAAGCGTATCCCGCCGGGCTCTGGTCTTGGCGGAGGTTCTGCTGATGCGGCTGCGGTTTTAATTGGTCTAAACCGGCTTTATCACCATCCCCTTAACCGGAAAAAGCTCCGAGACCTAGCGCTAAAGTTGGGCAGTGATGTGCCGTTTTTTATTAAAGGCGTTCCTTGCGTTGCCCGGGGTAGAGGAGAAAGACTCCGCCCGGTCCTTCTGCCCCGGCTTTTGGTTCTCTTGTATTGCCCTGACTTTTCTGTTTCCACCTCTTGGGCATATCAACAACTTGACCACTTAAGGCGAAAATTGACACCACCATCTCTTTCCCCTAAAATTTTATGCTTAAGGTTAAGGCGCAAAGAACTGGCAGGCTTGGCGGGAAAGATTCATAACAGTTTTGAGCCGGTGGTATTTGCGCGGCACCCGGAACTGGCTCAAATCAAAGAACTACTTTTAAGCCGGGGTGCCTATGCTGCGAGTCTGTCCGGTTCCGGCAGTACGGTCTATGGACTGTTGAAAGCTCCGGACCCGATGGCCGATTTGATTGCCAGTGGGCTTCCCTGGATTCTCACCCGGTCAAGACCGTCTGTCCGCCTGAATAAAGGTTAAAATTGGGGCGTTGTCTAATCTGGCAGGACACAGGACTTTGGATCCTGGCGTGAAGGTTCGAATCCTTCCGCCCCAGAAAAACATAGTGAGACTGAGGTCAATTTTGATGGAGCAGTTATGGAAAGATTGAAGATTTTTTCCGGGCGTGCTAACAAGCCTCTGGCAGAGGAAATCTGCGCTCACCTTGAGATACCTTTAGGTGAGGCAGAGGTAACCAATTTTGCCGATGGTGAAATCCGGGTCAGCATCAATGAAAGCGTCCGGGGTGATGATGTCTTCGTTGTCCAGCCCACACCCCCACCCGCTGACAACATCCTGGAACTACTCCTGATGATTGATGCCCTTAAACGGGCATCAGCCCGCCGGATTACCGCGGTTATTCCCTATTATGGTTATGCCCGGCAGGACCGTAAGGACAAACCCAGGGTCCCCCTTTCTGCTAAACTGATTGCCAATCTCCTGACCCGTGCCGGTGTTGACAGGGTTTTAACAATGGACCTCCACGCCGATCAGATTCAGGCATTTTTTGATATCCCGGTTGACCATCTCTTTTCCACTCCGGTACTGATTGAATACTACCGGCAGCACACGGCTAATCTGGTTGTGGTTGCACCTGACACCGGCAGGGCAAATCGTGCCCGCGGCTTCGCCCAGCGCCTTAAGGACGATATACCGCTCGCTATCATCGACAAGCGACGCACGGCACCAAATCAGGTAGAGGCGCTTAGGGTCGTGGGTGAGGTTGGGGGTATGAATGCTCTAATCTTTGATGATATGATTGATACCGGAGGAACCCTCATCAATGCCACCCGCGCACTCATTAATGCCGGCGCCAAGACTGTCCGCGCCACCGCTACCCATGGACTCTTTTCTGGTAATGCTATTAACCTCATCGCCGGATCTCCACTTGAAGAGGTGGTTGTGACTGATACCATCTTCCACCCACAAGCGAAACAACACGAGAAGATAAAAATCCTGTCCGTATCCTCCCTTCTCGCTGAGGCAATCCTGCGGATCCACCGCGAGGATTCAGTCAGTTCATTATTTATTCAGTAAAGGAGAACCATGGCACAGATCAAGGCAACAATTAGAAACGAAACTGGTAAATCCAAGGTCAAAAAACTCCGCCGCGCTGGCTTCTTGCCCGCGGTGATGTACGGTCATGGCGACCCCTCGGTTTTACTCACGATTTCTGCCCATGAGTTCGGAATGACGCTACGGGAATTAAAAGGGCACACACCAATAGTTGATGTTCAGATTGCCGACCAGGACACAATCCGCTGTGTCATCAAGACTATTCAGCGAAATCCGATTGACGGCTCCTTTCTCCATGTTGACTTTCAGAAGGTCCACCCTGATGAACGGATTACAATGAATGTTCCGGTGGTCATCCGTGGTGTTGCCGCCGGGGTAAAACAGGGTGGCATGCTGGAAGTCCTTTTACGCGAAATTCCGGTTCGGGCGACCATCGACAGATTTCCCGAACACATTGAAATTGATGTCACTAATTTAAGGATGGGACACAGCATCCATATCGCCGACCTGAAATACGAGGGGTTAGAATTTCTCCTTCCCCCGGAATCTGCAATTGTAACCATCCTCACGCCCCGCAAACTGGCTGCCGCGGTTGAAGCGGCGACAGCACCGGCCGTAGGTGCTCCTGAACCTGAGGTAATCAAGGAGAAAAAGGCGGCGGAAGAGACAGAGAGCGAAGAGGGAAAAGGCAAGAGCCCCGAAGCCGAACCGGAGTCAAAGAAAAAACCGGAAGAGAAGAAAAAATAGTATGACCATTTTCGGTCTTGGCAACCCCACTGAACGCTATGCGCTCACCCGTCACAACCTTGGCTTTATGACGCTTGATACCATTGCCCAGCTTCTCCAAATCCGCTTCCATCACATACCGGGCAGGTTCCTTGCCCAGACTGTATTTGCGGGAAAGAAGCTTCTCCTCATAAAACCGCTTCTTTATATGAACCACTCCGGGGTCGTTGTCAAAGAACAGCTGACTGAACATCCTGATGACTTCCTTGTGGTGGTCGATGACATCGCCCTCCCCTTCGGTACCATTCGGCTCAGACCCAAAGGTTCGGATGGCGGTCACAAAGGTCTTGCATCCATCATCTACCACCTCGGGACCGATAGATTCCCTCGGCTCCGTATCGGTATCGGTTCACCTAAGGAGGGTGACGCAACCGAATATGTCCTTTCGCCCTTTAGTAATGAAGAGATGAAAATGTTGCCTAATGTCCTAAGACGAGCAACTGACGCCTGCTTGATGGTTGCCACCTGTGGTCTGGAAAAGGCAATGAACCAATTCAATACCCCCGTACCCAATAAGTCAGCTGATATAATTGCGGCGGATAACAAAAGAGGGTAGGGATTCGGATGAGAATCGGCATAGTGGGTTTGCCCAATGTCGGCAAATCCTCTTTATTTAACATCCTCACCGGCGCACGAGCACGGGTTGACCTGTTTCCATTCACCACAATTGAAAAAAATGTCGGGGTGGGTTCAGTCCCAGATGAGCGCTTGGAAAAAATCGCTCAGGTTATCAATCCCAAAAAGGTTACCCCTGCTCACATTGACTTTGTTGACATTGCCGGATTGGTGAAGGGCGCCAGTAATGGTGAGGGGCTGGGCAACAAATTCCTCGCCCACATCCGCGAAGCCGACCTCATTCTCCACCTTGTCCGCAATTTTGCCACCCCCGACATTCCGCATATCCTTGACACAATTGACCCGGACCGAGACGCGGAAATTGTTGAGGCGGAACTGGCCATCGCTGACCTGACAGTAGTGGAGAAAAGGATAGAATCGGTGCGGAAGGAACCGGCAACGCCAGAAAGAAACCTACGCCTCTTAGCCTTGGAAAAACTGGCTGACAGATTGCATAAAACATTTACACCACCAGAACTCAGTCCGGAGGAACGGCACGCAGTAAAAGAGTTATCCCTTTTTGTGTTAAAACCTCTCGTCTATGCAATTAACTGTTCAGACACCGAGCCTACCGAACCAAACCGCTTTCCTCGCCTTGCTGCTCATAACTGTATTCTCTTCTCAGCAAAATTGGAAAATGAGATTGCCGACCTCCCCGAGTCGGAAAAGATGGAACTCCGCCAGAGCCTTAATCTTGCTCGCGAAGGTCCCGCAAAAATTATTACCACCTGTTTTTCGGCGCTTGACCTGATTCGCTTCTATACCGTCAAAGGAGAAGAGACCCGTGCCTGGTCGGCACCCCGAGGAACAACTGCCCTTGACGCTGCCTATATGATTCACACCGAAATTGGCAAAGGCTTTATCAAAGCTGAGGTCGTAAACTGGCAGGACCTAATTGCCGCAGGAAGCTTTCAAGCGGCACATACCGCCGGCAAGATTAAGATTGAAGGAAAAGGTTATGTAATTCAGGACGGAGATGTCCTGTTGGTAAGATTCAAAACCCATTAAAGGAGGAGACTTGAACCACTATGAACTCGCAGCAATTCTGGACCCCAACATTTCTGAGGGGGATATAGAGAAAATTATAGTGGAACTGACCAACCGCTTAACCACCAGTGGCGCTACCAATATATTGGATGTGAAAACTGAACGCCGTGCCTTTGCCTATCCCATTCGCAAACACCGCGAAGGCACCTATCTCTTCATTTACTTTCAAGCACCCACAACAGTTCCTGAAAAGATACGCCGCGAACTCCTCCACCGCGAAGAAATCCTCCGACTCGCCTTCTTCCGCCTACCGGAGGCAAAAGTAGCCGAACCCCAGACGGCTCTCGGACAACTGGATAAAGACCAACCGACTCCTGAGGCTAAAAATGAATGAGGCACCGCAAAACTCCCAGAGTTCGCTCAGACTCGGCTATCTTAACAGTGTAATCCTCTTAGGTAGATTGACCGCTGACCCTGATCTGCGCTATACACCAAAGGGAACCCCGGTGTGCACCTTTCGAATCGCAGTCAACCGTCGCTTCAAAGATCAGACCACCAATGAATGGAGAGACGAGACCTACTTTTTCACTGTTAACACTTGGGCACAACTTGCTGAGCGGATTGGCGAACGCCTGAAAAAAGGCTCGGCGGTGCTTGTCCAAGGCGAATTGCGCAGCCGTTCTTGGGAAACCACCACTGGTGAAAAACGAAGTGTGGTGGAAATCCACGGACGGAGCGTCCAAGTGCTGGACAAAGCCATCTCTCTTGAACCCTCTCCTGTTGAACCAGAACCAGACCTTCCCCCAGATGATGAACCTGATATCCCCAAGGATCAGCTTGATGACATCCCCTTCTGAATCCATCTCCCGTTTTTCCCTCTCCATATTTGTTTTTATTGACATAACCCTCTCTATAGATATAATTTTATTTAAAAATGAAAACTTACGTTGCTAAACCGACTGATGTTCAAGGCGCGTGGTACCTGATTGACGCCCGGAATCAGGTGTTAGGTCGCCTTGCTACCCGTATTGCACGTTTGCTGATGGGGAAGCATCGTCCGACCTACACCCCTCATGTCGACGCCGGCGACCATGTGGTCGTGATAAATGCTGCTCAGATTATCTTGACCGGAAAGAAAGTCGAGGAAAAATTCTATTATCGTCACTCCACCAAGCCAGGACACCTCAAGCGCCGCTCCTACAAAGAAATGGTAGAAAAGTTTCCCACCCGTCCGCTTCAACTGGCCGTGCTGAGAATGCTTCCCAAAAACCGACTGCAGGCAAAGCGCATACGCCGCCTCCACATCTATGTTGGACCTGAACATCCTCACAAGGCACAAAACCCCTTACCAGTAACCGTTAACTGAAGCACTATGAACCCAACTTACTTTGCTACGGGCTCGCGCAAAACCGCTACTGCGAAAGTGTGGTTGATCCCCGGTGGTAGTGAACACACAGTTAATGACAAACCGTTACAAGCCTATTTCGGTAGAAAAGACCTTGTCCAGAATGCCCTTGCCCCATTACAGGTAACTGGCACAACTAACAACTTCACCATCAAGGGGATTGTTGCCGGTGGTGGTTTGGCTGCGCAAGCAGCAGCGATTGCACTGGGGGCTGCCCGGGCACTATTAAACTACAACCCTGACCTGCGGGGACCACTTAAAGCCGCCTCCCTATTAAAACGGGACCCGAGGGAAAAAGAGAGAATGAAGTACGGGCTGGCAAAAAGAAGGAAGCGCTTCCAGTGGACCAAACGCTAACCATAAAACAACTCCTTGAGGCCGGACTCCATTTCGGTCACCATGCCCGGCGCTGGAACCCAAAGATGAAGCCTTTCATCTTCGGGAAGCGGAACGGAATATTTATCATCGATTTGGAAAAGACACTCGAGCGGCTGCGCAGCGCCTACGATGTCGTGCGGAGCATTACTGAAGCTGGCAAGGAAATTATCTTCGTCGGTACCAAGCAGCAGGCACGTCCAATAATTGAAGAAGAGGCAAAACGCTGTGGCGCCTGCTATGTAACCGTTCGCTGGGTCGGCGGGCTATTGACCAACTTCAATGTTGTCTCCACCCGCATTGCCCGGCTGGCAGAACTGGAGAGAATCCTTGCCACCACCCAGCTGAACACCTCCAAGAAGGAAATTCTGCACCTTCAGCGTGAATACCGCAATCTCGCCAAACTGTTTTATGGACTGCAACAGCTGGACCGGTTACCTGGTGCCCTGTATGTGGTGGACCCGGTTCGAGAGGCAACCGCCGTTGCTGAGGCGCGTCGGATGAAGATCCCGGTTATTGCCCTGATTGACACCAATGGCAATCCAGAACTGATTGACTACCCCATTCCTGGCAATGACGATGCCCTCCGCTCAATCCGGCTGGTCACCAGTGTCATTGCCAATGCGGTGATGCAGGGCAAGAAACAGTTTGAAACTGAAGGCGAAGAAACAGAACCACAGCCCAAGGAAGGATAGTTATGAGCCAACCGATGGATAAAGTTGTAGAACTGCGGCGCCGAACCGGTGCCGGAGTAATGGACTGCAAAACCGCGCTTGAAGAGGCAGCAGGTGATATCGATAAGGCGATTGAAATCCTGCGCAAACGGGGAATTGCCAAAGCCGCAAAAAAGGCAGAGCGCCCCACTGCTGCCGGTGTCATTGATGCCTATATCCATCCGGGAGAAAGACTCGGTGTTCTCATTGAGGTGGATACCGAAACCGACTTTGTTGCCCGCAACCAGGAGTTCCGCCGTTTTGTTCGTGACCTGGCAATGCACATCGCCGCCTGCGACCCGATTGCTATTGACCGGAGCGGGGTTCCTCAGGATGTTATTGAGCGCGAACGCCGTATCTATCAGGAGCAGGCTGGGCAATCGGGCAAACCGGCGCCGGTGATTGAGAAAATTGTCGCCGGCAAACTGGAAAAGTTTTATGCCGAGGTCTGCCTCCTTGAACAGCAGTTTGTCAAATCACCGGAAAAGACCGTTGGTGACTATCTGAAGGAGAACATCGCCAAATTCGGCGAGAACATCGTCATCCGGCGTTACGCCCGGTTTAAACTGGGTGAGTAAAACCTACCGTCGGGTTCTCTTAAAAATCTCCGGAGACTGTTTCGCCCAGGAGAAACTTTTCAATTCGGTTGTCCGTCAGTTGATTCAGGTGGAAAAGCGCCGTATCCGGCTGGCGGTGGTAATTGGCGGCGGGAACATCATCCGCGGACGGGAAAATCATACCCTTGATCCAAGAACCGCTGATATCACTGGTATGCTCGCCACGGTTATCAACGGCATCAGGCTTGCTGATCTTCTCAGTCACCAGGTGCCGGTTGAACATTTTGCCGCCTTTGCCATCGGTAATTTTGTCACACCCTATTCTGTGGAGACGGCAAGGGCAAGCCTGAAAAAAGGGAAAATTGTCATTCTTTCTGGAGGCACCGGCATTCCCTGCTTCTCCACCGATACTGCGGCTGCCCTCCGGGCGATTGAACTGAAAATGGATGTTATCCTGAAGGGAACACGGGTTGCCGGCATCTTCTCTGCCGACCCTGAGAAAGAACCAAACGCCCGCTTCTATCCGCAGATAACTTATGAACAGGCCTTAAAACAGGGACTGAAGATAATGGATGCCACCGCATTTGCCCTCTGCCAGGAGCATCGCATTCCGATTGTGGTATTTGACATCACCCGACCCCAGGCTATCCTAAATACAATCGCAGGCAAGAAAACCGGGAGTGTGGTATGTTAGAAAAACTTTACACCGAATGTCGTAACAAGATGACCAAGGCGGTTGAGGTCCTCACCGCTGAATTTGCCCGCATCAGGACCGCCCGTGCCAATCCGGCGATCCTTGATGGCGTTCGGGTCAACTACTATGAAACCCTAACACCCCTGCGCCAGGTGGCAAGCATCTCCGCACCAGAACCGCGGCAACTGGTGGTTCAGCCCTGGGACCGCAACCTATTGCCCGAGATTGAAAAGGCAATTCTCAAAGCAGAACTGGGGCTCACCCCAAAGGTCGAGGCAAACCTGATCCGAATTCCGATTCCGCCCCTCACCGAGGAAAGGCGCCGGGAGCTTGTCAAACTCTGCGCCAAACTTACGGAGGATGCCCGGGTGGCAATCCGTAATGTCCGCCGGGACATCATTGAGGATGTCAAGAAATTGGAAAAGGAAAAGAAAATCTCTGAAGACGACTCCCGCCTCGCCCAGAAAAAGGTCCAGGAGATAACAGACGAGTTCATTAAAAAACTTGACGACCTCTTTGCCAAAAAACAGGCGGAGATAATGGAAAGATAGTGCCCGATTCAGCCAAACTGAAAATCCCAATTCACATCGCCGCCATAATGGATGGCAACGGTCGGTGGGCACGACGCCGCGGACTGCCCCGTTCCTTTGGTCACCGTCAGGGTGTTCGTGCCTTGCGGACAGTGGTTGAGACCTGCGGTGAAATCGGGGTAAAGTTTTTAACTGTGTTCACCTTCTCCACCGAAAACTGGCAGCGCCCGAAAAATGAAATTGAAAGCCTGATGAAACTGCTTGCCCGCGCGGTTGAGGAAGAACGGGCTGATTTGATGAAAAACAATGTCCGGGTCCGGGCAATCGGCAGATTAAAAGACCTGCCCGAAAATGTGCGCACCAAGGTTCAATCCCTGATCGACGAAACGAAAAACAACACCGGTCTAACCCTTACCCTCGCATTGAGTTATGGTGGTAAGCAGGAGATGATTGATGCGGTGAAGCACGCCTTTGAACTCTGGCGTGCAGGCAAAATCTCCGAGCCACCCCAGACCGAAGAAGAGTTCTCCTCTTTGCTTTACGACCCAGAACTGCCACCGGTTGATTTGCTCATCCGCACCGGTGGTGAACACCGCATCTCCAACTTTCTCTTATGGCATTCGGCGTATGCCGAACTTTACTTCACCGACACCCTCTGGCCCGATTTCAAGCGCAAACAGCTCCTTGAGGCAATTGAGGACTTTTCCCGGCGCCAGCGCCGCTTTGGTCGTGTTGAAGAAAAATAGCCTTGCCGGGCGCATCATCATCGGCACAATTCTCGGTCTGATTGTTGCTGGGATAACTCTCTTCTCTAACCACCTGCCCTGGCTTTTGACCATCCTTGTCTGCGCCTGGACCCTTCTTGCCACTATTGAATTTTTGCGCCTCCTCTCCCGCGCCGAAATTGTCTTGAACCCCTATCTTCTTATCCCGCTCAACATCCTCATCATCATTGCCGCCCATCTCAACCTTCTGCCCGGTTTTCTCATTGCACCGATTGCCATTGTTTTCATCGCTGCGCTTGCCCGAACCCCTGCTTTGCCCCGGATCCCGGTTTACGGACTTTTCACCATTATCTACCTTGGCTTTCTTCCCAGCCATCTCATCCTTTTGCGCAACCTCAGCTCAAGAGAAAACTACTCCCCCTGGCTTATTCTCTTCCCTTTGATTCTCACCTGGGTCAGTGATACCGCTGCCTATGCAATCGGCAAAACTTTTGGTAGACGCAAACTCTCTTTGGCACTCAGCCCGAACAAAACCCTTGAAGGCTTCATTGCCGGACTTCTTTTCTCCGCCCTTTTGGCAGCGCTCTGGCTGGTTTATCTCAAGCCATTTACAGGTGCGCCGCGCTGGTGGCTGGCATTAATCGGCATTGGACTCTCCGCAATCGGTCAGGCGGGTGACCTCTTTGAGTCCCTTTTCAAAAGGGCGGTGGCGGTCAAAGACAGCGCTGAAACCCTGGGCGCGCATGGCGGGTTCCTTGACCGGGCTGACAGCCTCCTCTTCACCATCCCCGCATTTTATTATCTCGCCATTCTCACCGGGAAAGGCTGGGGTTAAGGTTGCGATTAATACCAGTTGCCTTTGACTCTTTTGGTGTCAAGGGAATGTGCACCCGGATTGAAACCCCGGATTTGACCGTCACCATTGACCCGGGCGTATCCATCCAGACCGACGAATCTCCCCTGCCGGAAAAAACCCGCAGCCAGCTCTTGAGTCAGTATGAAGAACAGGTAATCGCCTCCTGCGCGCGGTCAGATGCAATCGTCATCAGCCATTACCACCTTGACCACCTTATCCCTCGGCGCGAACCCAAAATCTATTCCGGCAAAATCATCTTTGCCAAGGCGCTTAGTGACCTGCCTCAGAACCAACAGGAGACCGCCAAAAATTTGTTCCAGACCATTGACGGTCTGCCCAAGGAGATAATCTGGGCTGATGCCAGGAAGTTCAGATTCAAGAAAACCGAAATCTCATTCTCCGAACCGGTCTGGCACGGCCGGGCAGACGCCGAACCGGGAAAGGTGCTGATGACCTATATCACGAGAGGCAAAAGCCGGCTTTTAGTCTCCTCAGACATTGCCGGACCTGTGGACGAGAAAACCACCGACCTCATCTGTGAATTCAACCCGCAGGAGGCGGTAATTGACGGCTATCCCAGCTTTCTTCAACCCGAACCAAAAACCGACCTGGAACTAATCAAAAGCATTATCAACATCTGCCGCATCCTTCATCTCCCAGGGCTGAAAACCCTCATCCTTGACCATCACCTTTGCCGCGACTACCGCTACCCGGTACTTTTCAAAACCGTTTACCAGAAGGCGGCAAAACTGAAAAAAAGGTTCGGCACCGCAGCTGAACTCGCCGGTAGCAAAAGCGCGATTCTTCAAGGGTTGGAAAACTATGGCACCACTCGTTTTCACCGCTGGCAACCGCTTGAACCTGAAGACCTGCGTGCGACCCTTCAGACGGCGATTGCTAAAGGTGAAATCAGCCCTGACTGGCTCCACTCATTTGACCGCTGGGTTATAAAAACCTGAGCCCCTCCCATTTAGAGCCAGAAATTCAGAAAAATTAACGCAGAATCTTTCAGTTTATAACAAACCAATATAATAAGTTACATAATGGCAAGACCTTAATGAGTTGTTGAATCTTCGTTCTTGTTTCAAAGGGCAGGTCCACCCCACCACCCCCGGTATCGTAGAGAATTTGGGAATCTTGGGCAAAGGCTTTCAAGATTGACAGGTGTCAGGCTGTCGCTATAATGCTTCAGCCTGATTTCGCCGGGGTGGTGGAATTGGCAGACACGCATGGTTGAGGGCCATGTGCCTCACGGCATGCAGGTTCAAATCCTGTCCCCGGCATTAAAGCCCTGATGGAAAAGCCGCGTGTCATCATCATTGTCCTTGACGGTGTCGGGTGCGGCGAGCTGCCTGATGCCGCCCGTTTTAATGACTGCGGCTCAAATACCCTTGCCCACCTTGCCGATGCGGTCGGCGGTCTTTTTTTACCCAACCTTGCTCGTCTCGGTCTGGGAAACATCATTAGGATAAAGGGGGTGCCCGCACAAAAAAAGCCTGAAGCCGCCTATGGCAAGATGGCGGAGAAATCCGCGGGCAAGGATTCAACAACCGGGCACTGGGAGATTGCCGGCATCATCACCAGGGAGCCATTTCCGGTCTTCCCTGATGGTTTTCCGCAGGATTTAATCGGGGAGTTTGAAACACGAATTCGGCGCCGGGTTATTGGCAATGTTGCGGCATCTGGAACCGAGATTATCAACCGGTTGGGAGAAGAGCATCTCAAGACCGGTTTTCCGATTGTCTACACATCTGCGGACAGCGTTTTTCAGATTGCCGCACATATTGATGTTATCCCGGTTAAGGAGCTCTACCGCTTCTGTGAGATTGCCCGTGAACTTCTCACCGGTCCTTATCGGGTGGCGCGGGTCATTGCCCGACCATTTGCCGGCAGACCTGGCTCATTTTACCGCACCGCTGAGCGCAAGGACTTCTCCCTGCCACCACCGGAGCGGACCCTCTTGGACAATGTCAAGGAGGCAGGGCTGGAGGTTTTCGGCATCGGCAAGATTGACGACCTTTTTGCCGGTCAGGGGCTGACAAAGAATCATCATTCGGTTAATAACGAGGAATGTATTGATTTCATTTTCATTGCGCTCAAGGAGAATAAGCCTGGGCTTATTTTTGCCAACCTTGTTCAGTTTGATATGGAATGGGGGCATCGCAACGACCCAAAAGGGTTTGCCAAGGGGCTGATGGATTTTGACTCCCGGCTCAATGAGATTCTTCTGGCCCTGAAACCCTCTGATATCCTTTTTATCACCGCTGACCATGGGTGTGACCCAACGACCAAATCAACCGACCATTCCCGCGAATATGTGCCTTTGCTTGTTTATGGCGAGAAGGTAAAGCCGGGCATCGACTTGGGAACAAGAGAGACATTTGCCGACTTGGGCGCAACCGCTGCCGAGTTCCTTGGGGTCAAACCCACATCTGCAGGCAAAAGTTTCCTGAATAAAATAATCAAAGAATTGGAGGAAAAATGAGTCAGAAAACGGTTGCGCGGCTTTTGTCCGCAGCCAAAAAGGCAACAAAAAGGGCATATGCCCCTTATTCAAAATTCCGGGTTGGTGCTGCGGTTCTGACAGGGAAAGGCAAAATCTATTCAGGCGCCAATGTGGAAAATTCCTCCCTGGGGCTGTCAATCTGTGCGGAAAGGGTGGCGGTGTTCAAGGCGGTGAATGCCGGTGATACTGACATCAAGGCGGTTTTGGTATTTACTCCAACAGGGGATTTCACACCTCCTTGCGGCGCCTGTCTGCAGGTGATTGGTGAGTTTGGCAATGACCCGTTAATCATTCTGGCAACACCCAAAGGGACAAAGAAACTGCGTCTGAAAAAACTCTTGCCTTTAGGTTTTCGCCTAAAATAAAACTACTCGATTCGCTCCTGCCCGTTCATATAAGGGCGCAGGACCTCGGGGACAACAACCGAGCCGTCCTTTTGCTGGTAATTTTCAATAATGGCGATAAATGTCCTGGGTAGGGCAAGGGCAGAGCCGTTTAATGCATGAGGATAAAATGTTTTGCCATTTTTGCTCTTGACCCTGATTTTTGCCCTCCGGGTCTGAAACTCCTCGCAGTTGGAGATGGAGGAGACCTCAAGCCATCTTTTAACACCTGCTGCCCAGACCTCAAGGTCATAGGTCTTTGCGGACTGAAAGGCGATGTCCCAGGCGGCAAGCCTTTTGACCCGGTAGGGCAGTTTCAGCGCCTGTAAAAGGCTTTCCGCCTCAAGACGCATCTCCTCTAAGGCGTCATAGGAGGTTTCTGGTCTTGTCAGGCGGACAAGTTCCACCTTGTCAAACTGGTGAATCCGAATCATCCCGCGCACATCCCGCCCATAAGAGCCAGCCTCGCGACGGAAACAGGGTGTATAGGCAACAAGTTTTAATGGCAGTTGCGCCTCCTCAAGGCTCTTTTCCCGGTAATAGGCAACCAGTTGCGGTTCTGCCGTGGGAATGAGATAAAGCCCATCATCCTTCAGGCAGTACATCTCGGTCTCAAGATTGGGGAGTTGACCGGCGGCTTCAAGGGTAGGCACATTGGCAAGGACCGGCGGGGCAATCTCGGTGTAGCCATACTTGCGAATCGCGGTGTCAAGAAAGAAATTGATTAAAGCCCGCTCGAGGAGCGCACCCTGACCCTTGAAAAGGACAAACCTTGAACCGGCAAGCCTGGTAGCCGCCTCAAAATCAACAATCCCCAATGCCTCGGCCAAATCCCAGTGCGCCAGCGGCTGAAATCCAAAAACGGGTAAATCACCCCAAGTAGAAACAATCTCCTCCTCACCAGTTACCGAAGGATGAATCCTGTTGGGTAGAAGTTTTATAAGATTTTCCTGTTGAGCCTCAATCCTGTTTAGCTCCGTCTCAAGTTCTTTAATCTTATCGGAAAGCTCCCTTGCCGCTTGCAAGAGCTGTTCCGACCCCTCCTTTTTCTCCTTTTTGGCAAGGGCGACCGCCTCAGAAACCTCCTTCTGCTTGTGTCTTAACTCATCCCTTTCCTGCACGAGCGCGCGGCGCCTTTTATCCAGTTCAAGGATTGCCTCAATGTCAATCTTGCTTTTGCGCAACTCCAGGATGCGGCGCACCTCATCAGGGTTTTCCCTTATAAACTTCAAGTCCATCGGCATAATTCTATTTTAATCATTGTCCTGGTCAAACAAAGGAGTCAGAAAATCAACCTACCTTCAAGCCCTGACATCTTCAGCGCCCTTAATACTCGCTCCCGCAACCCGGCAACATAAGCCCTCGGTTCCAACAGCGCCCGTTCAAAGGCAAAAATGGCAGGTTTGAAGCCTTGAGCGAGTTTCGGTGTGATAATTGCCATTTTCGTGCCGAGGTAGTTCAGCTTGTCAATGAGAACCCGCTGGCAACCGGTGCGTTTGATGGCTGAGAGGACCGCGCTAATCTGCTCAAATGAGTCGGAAAAGTAGGGCAGAACCGGTCCAAAGAAGACGGTTGTTTCCACACCAGCCTGAACAAGCTCTGCGACCGCCTTGAGCCGGCGGAATGGTGAAGGTGCGTTGGGCTCAAAAATCGCACCTACCTTTTCGTCAATGGTTGTTATTGTCATCTCCACGCTGAAGCCCTTAAACCTTTTTAATAAATCCAGGTCACGCAGAACCAAATCGGACTTGGTCATCACCTCAACCTGATACCCAGAAGAGCCAAGAATCTCAAGGGCACGCCGACTCAAGTGAAATATCTCCTCTACCGGTTGATACGGGTCGCACACCGTTCCCAAAAGCACCTGCCCCGGTCTTTTCGCCTCTTTTAACAGGACCTCGGGCAGGTTTATCTTTGCCTCAACAAACGAGCCCCAGGGTTCATTGATGCCTGAATAGCGGAGCATAAAACTGGCATAGCAGTAAAGACAGCCATGGGTGCAGCCCAGATACGGGTTGAGACAGAAATCGCCGCCGGGAATACCGGTGCGGTTAAGTGCCGATTTACAGCGCCGGGTGCGAACCCTTTGACCGCTGGGCAGACTTGACAAGTATGTCATACTCAATATTGACCTTATCCCCCTGCCGGCGCTCTCCTAAAACCGTCTGCCTCAGGGTAAAGGGGATGAGATTGACCCGGAACTCCCCCCTTTCCACGCTAACAACTGTTAAACTCACACCCTCAATTGCCACCGAACCCTTGGGTACCAGCAATCGGCAACTTTCCTCTTTTACCCCTACTGTCCATCTCGTTTCGCCTGAGCGACGTTCAACCCTTTTTAAGATGCCAACCTCGTCGATATGTCCTAAGACCAGATGGCCGCCAATACGCTCGCCCATTTTCAGCGCCCGCTCAAGGTTGACATGCGCGCCAACAACCAATCGGCTGAGATTTGTTGACCTCAGGGTCTGGGCAACCGCCTCAACCTTGAAAAGCCTGCCGTTAACTGCCACTACGGTCAAACAGCAACCGTTGACAGCAACGCTTTCGCCCGGTCTCAACTCCGGGGCAAAATCTGCCGCAATCGAAAAAAGCCGGTTATCTCCCTGCCGCTCAACCCTTTTGACTGTGCCAATTGCCTCAACTAAACCGGTAAACATAGCCCTCAATCAAAATGTCCTCACCAAACTCAATATGGCGCACATCCTTTAAGATTAGCGCATTGGTTAGCGAGCGGGGCTTCATCCCCTTAGAGAAAAGTTTGCCCGGACCCAAAACCTTGGGCGCAATAAAGAAAAATGCCTTATCCACTATCCCTGTCTCGAGTGCTGAAGATACCACGGTTGCGCCACCTTCAATCAGAACCAGGGTGACCTGCCGGTGATAGAGTTCGTTTAAGATGTCTTCCCAGTTGAGCATCCCTTTTTTCTCCTGCCTGACCCGCACAACCTCACCACCGGCCCGTTCCAACCTCCGAATCCTTTGCTCCTGACTACTCGCGGTAAAAACCAAGACCCCACCTGGTTCAGAAAAAAGTCTCTCTTTGCCACTGGTTCGCAATGCTGAATCAAGGACAACCCGCAAAAGCCGCTTTTCCCGGTTGAGCCGGCAGGTCAGGCTCGGGTTGTCCTTTAAAACGGTGTTCACCCCCACCAGAACCGCATCTGCCATCAGGCGCAAAAACTGACCCGCTGCCCGTGCCCGCTCACCGGTAATCCATTGCGACTCACCATCAGCGGTTGCCATCATTCCGTCAAGGGTTGATGCCACCTTCAGGATGACAAACGGGCGGTGCTCGGTCATAAATGTAATATAAGCCTCGTTAAGACGCCGCGCCTCCTTTTCTAAGAGACCGGTCTCAACCTTTATCCCCTGCCGGCGGAGACATTTCACACCCTGGCCGTTAACCTTCGGGTTCGGGTCAATCATCGCAACCTTCACCTCTTTTACCCCTGCCGCAAGAATTGCCTCGGTGCAGGGAGGTGTCTTGCCCTGAAAACAGCAGGGCTCCATCGTCACATAAAGAGTAGAGCCTCGCCCTTCTCTGCCCGCATCACGAATCGCTTCAACCTCGGCATGAGGGGCACCAAACCTACGGTGATAGCCCCTGCCCACAATCCTGCCGTTTTTAACCAACACCGCTCCCACCATCGGATTGGGCGAAACCAGCCCACACCCCTTAAAAGCCTCCTCCAGCGCGGCCATCATAAAGCGCCGGTCAGCATCACTCCATTTTGCCATAAAATCACCGGTAATCTATCTGGAAATCGTCATACTCATGCAGATAATCGCTCCAGGTTACCGAAACATTCTGTACCAGCGCTCCTGGTGGACCCTGATGGAGGCGCTCAATGAGTTTCTCCAGTTTTCCCCTTTCACCTTCGGCGTTGACCTCAACCGAACCGTCAGGGAGATTGCGTACCCTGCCAGTAAGCCCTAACGCCCGCGCCTCCCTTAAAACGAACATCCGGAAAAACACCCCTTGCACCCTGCCAAAAACAAGGGCAACAAAACTTGCCTTATCACCTTTTTCGTCCATAAATCAAGATAAACTCAAAGATTCCCTCTGTCAAGAATCTTTGAGAAACTAAAAATTACATCTTTTCCTTCTTACAGCCCATATCGGTAATCCCTCCTGACAAAATCACCTAACCAGATTCTCGCCACTACCATCCAAACCCAACACAGATTTCCATCTTCGCCCCTTTTCCTTCGAAACCATTCTTCTGCTCGTTTACCAACACAACAGCCGGGGTGGTGGAGGGGACCTACCCTTTCAATAGTAAACAGGCGTGGCAAATGTGAATTCTACATCCGCTTGACTTTTGTCTCAATTGGTGAAAAATAATTTGTGGACCGTTTTGTTATCCGGGGCTCAAAACCGCTCAAGGGCAGTATTGCTGTTGCCAGGGCAAAGAATGCGGTTCTGCCGCTGCTCGCCTGTTGCCTTTTGACCGAAGAGACCTGCACAATCCACGATGTCCCTCTCCTTGAGGATGTAAATACTATGCTCAAACTCTTGAGGGCAATCGGCGTTAAGGTAGAAATGAAAAACCGCCAGGTGAAAATCACTGCCGCGGGAAAACTCAAAGCCGAAGCTCCTTATGACATCGTCCGCAAGATGCGGGCGAGCTATTATGTCTTAGGACCGCTCCTTGCACGGATGGGGGAGTGCCGCGTGTCTCTGCCCGGTGGCTGCGCCATCGGGCCAAGGCCGGTTGACCTTCATCTCAAAGGAGTTGCTGGACTTGGTGCCCGTATCAGAATTGAAAAGGGGTATATCCGGGCGCGGGCAAGGAGTTTGCATGGAAGCACAATGATACTTGCCGGGCACAAAGGTCCAAGTGTTGGTGCCACTATCAATACAATGATGGCGGCAACCCTTGCCCGAGGGACAACCGTAATTGAAGGCGCTGCCTGCGAGCCCGAGGTGGATGACGTTGCTCAATTCCTTAATGGGATGGGCGCAAAGATAACCGGTGCGGGCACACCGCAAATTAAAATTGAAGGCGTTAAACGACTCTCGGGCACCAGTCACACACCCATACCTGACCGGATTGAAGCAGGGACATTTGCTGTTGCCGCTGCGATCACCCAGGGAAAAGTTGAAATAACGGGCTGCGAGCCTAAGCACCTGACCGCAGTCATTGCCAAACTGCGCGAGATTGGCGCTCAGGTGGAGGCAGGTGAAAAAAGCATCTTCGTAGAGATGAAAGCCCGCCCCAAGGCAACGAAAATTTCCACCGCGCCCTATCCTGGTTTTCCCACCGACATGCAGGCGCAGTTCACCGCGCTTTTAAGCCTCGGAATTGGCACCTCAACTGTAACCGAAAATATCTTTGAATCCCGCTTCCTCCACGCCCTGGAACTCAACCGTATGGGCGCATCCATTGATATCATTGGTAATATGGCGGTGATTCACGGGGTGGAAAGACTTGAAGGGGCGCAGGTGATGGCATCAGACCTGCGTGCCTCAGCCGCGCTCGTCCTTGCCGCACTTGCTGCCCGGGGAAAAAGCGAAATCCTGCGCATCTACCACCTTGACCGCGGCTACGAAAGGCTTGAGGAGAAACTTAATCTCTTGGGCGCTGATATAAAACGTGTTAGAACCTAAAAAGCGGCGCAAAAGCATTCCGGTAACGGTTGGAGGGATAATCATTGGTGGCGGTGCCCCGGTGCGGGTCCAGTCAATGACAAAAACCCGAACCGATGATATCCCAAGAACCGTGCGCCAAATCAGACGCCTTCAAAGGGCAGGTTGTGAACTGGTGCGCCTTGCCGTGCCTGACGAAAAGAGTGCCTGGGCATTATCCGCAATCAGAAAAAAGACATCTATTCCCCTTGTCGCCGACATCCATTTCAATTATAAACTTGCCCTGATGAGCATCGAGGCGGGGGTGGATAAAGTTAGGATAAACCCTGGGAATATAGGTGCTCACTGGAAGGTTGGGGAAATCATCCGTGCCGCTCAAGACCGGAATGTAGCAATCCGCATAGGCGTCAACTCAGGTTCATTACCGAAGGGAATCGGTTCAGGTGTCCCCGCCCTCCTTAGAGCAATAGAACAGGCGCTAATCCCTTTTGAGAAACTTAACTTCCAGCGACTTATCCTTTCTGTTAAGACTACCAGCTTTAACGAACTGATTGCCGCAAATAAAGAATTGGCAACCCGTTACCCTTATCCACTCCATCTCGGTCTAACCGAAGCCGGTCCACCATTTGAAGGTGCCATCCGCTCAGCGGCAGCACTTTCCCCACTTCTATTTGCGGGAATTGGCGATACGATAAGAATCTCTCTTACCGGTGACCCGGTTCTTGAGGTCATCGCTGGTTACGAACTCTTGGCAGCGTTAGGACTACGAATAACCGGACCGCTTGTCTATTCCTGCCCTGGTTGCGGTAGAACTATGGTTGATATTAACCGACTTACCCAGGAGGTAAAAAAGGGGTTGAAAGGAATAACTACACCGCTGAAAATTGCGGTAATGGGCTGCGTTGTTAACGGACCAGGAGAGGCCAGGGAGGCTGACTTCGGCATTGCCGGCGGCAGGGGTAAGGGGGTTGTCTTTGCTAAGGGAATAGCGGTGCGCACCTGTTCTGAGTCCGAACTGAGTGTTGCCCTAATTGAAGAAATCAAGAAAAGAACAGGTGGAGGTTCACAATCATAAACCTATACCTTTGCCTTAACCTTTACATCATCGGCTGCACTATCGGTGCCTTCAGCCCATTGGCAACAAGGGAAAACCGCCCCATCCTGTGGAAGAATCGCGATGTTTCCAATCCTAATCAGGAGATGAGGTTCTTTTCTGGAGAGCGGTTTCGCTTCATCGCCAATGTCTATGCCGGTGAAACGCTTGATGTGTGGGCAGGAATTAATGAGGCTGGGTTTGCGATAATGAACTCCAACTCTTATAATCTCGGGGGCGGTGGGGAGGACCGAGGAGGTGCGGATGATGGCACAATTATGCGCCTCGCTTTGGGTAGCTGCGCCAGTGTGGAGGATTTTGAGCGGCTCCTGGACTCGCTCAATCTGGTGGGAAGGGAAACCCCGGCAAACTTTGGCGTGTTTGATAACTCTGGCAAGGCCGCTATCTTTGAAGCCAGCCACACCTTCTATACCCGCTATGACGCCGATGAGGAATCATTGGGCTTTCTCTTACGCGCAAACTTCTCAATGTCTGGGGGTCCGACTCGCCTTTTGGGCAAAAATCGATTTGAACGGGCATTGCAGTTATGCATCCCGGCGGTTAAGGAAAGAATTCTTTCGGTTGAGTTCATCGTCAGGAATCTGTGCCGCGATTTAGGGCAGGTAGGGTTTGACCCTTATCCGTTGCCTTTTTTAAGCCGGGTTGAACCGCTGCCTTATGGGTATCTGCCCACCGAGACCACCATCTGTCGCAATCTGACCCGCTCAGTAGAAATAATGGTCGGTCCGCAACCCGGGAAAAACCCGAACACAAGTATGATTTGGGTCCTCTTAGGTGCGCCCATAGCCACCCTGCCTGTTCCTTTGTGGGTTAAAGGAGGAAGGCTTCCCAATGAGCTTGACGGAGACATCACCGCCCCCATATGCGACGAGGCACAGAGGTTAAGGGATTATCTCTATCCACTCCCTGAATTTCCTAATGCGATAAACACCTTCCGTCTCGCCAGCTGGCTGGAGCATATTGCCCCGGTGGAGTCAATGATTTTCAATATTGTCACCTACCACGAAAGCCTCTGGGCGGAGTCCGGTCCAGATTCGATGAGCGCTGCCCGACTGTCAAGTGAAATCTGCACCCTTGTGCTCAGAACCTATCAGGAGTTCTGGGACAAAATTCAACCAAGCCATTTCCCGCTGACCCGCTTCTCAACCCCAACCTTTACCTTCACCTCATCCTCATCCTTCTTTGATGTAGCGGGCAGAAAAGCAACCCCGCCCATTGCCGATGGAGTCTATTTTCTCTACACCGAAAAGCAACCGCTAAGGGTGATTATCCTCCGCTGACCCAAGAAGCGCCGCCCCTAATGCCGCAACCAGCATCGGCATCTTTGCCACTGCCACCGGCAGGCCAAGCGTCCTTTCAAGAGCAACCATCATCCCCTCGTTTAAGGCTGTGCCCCCAGCAAACACCACCTCCGGTTTAATCTCCAGGCGCGCGGCCATATTCACCACCCTTGCTGCCAGTGCCTGATGCAGGCCAGCAATAATATCCTCTCTTGGCGTATCCGCAGCAACCAAGGAAAGAATCTCTGACTCTGCCATCACCACACACAGGCTTGAAAGTAAAACCGGCCTTTGCGAACTTAGACTTAGGCGACCAAACTCTTCAATTGGTATCTCGAGGGAGCGGGCAATAAACTCCAGAAAACTACCCGTGCCCGCTGCACACCGGTCGTTCATCTGAAACCCATCCACCCCTCCTTCTTCATTTAATGTCAATACCTTGGAATCCTGACCCCCGATATCAATCACGGTACGACACGAAGGATGCCAATATCTAACACCCCACGCAGTAGCAGTTATCTCGGTGACAACCTTAGTAGTAAAATTAAGGGCATGTCGGGCATAACCAGTGGCAACAACCTCCTTGACTTCGGTCATTTCTATCCCCGCATCTCGGAGACATTGATTGAATGCCTTTTCTCCCTGCTTCTTTGGATTCATCCCGGTGCGTGTAACCAAAAAAGCCCTTATCTCCCCGGCATCCGCATCATATAAAACCACTTTGGTATTAACTGAACCGACATCAATCCCTGCGATGAGCATAATAACCTCCTGTTTTTAACCCCTTGGGAAAATCATAAATGCCCACCCGCTTTGCGGTCTGCACAAAAGTTAAGACATTCTCCCTCGGGGTTCCTAACGGAACCTCGCACCCTGTTGCCGCCACATAGCCACGCGGACAGGTCTTACCTAATATAAGCATTTTTTGTACCAGTTCCGCAACCTCATTTGATGTCCCCAACAACAAGTCTGAAGTATCAAAATTGCCGACAATCCGCACACGCCCACCCGCGACTCTCACCGCCTTTTCAAGTTCAATTTTATCCACACTGATTAAATCGGCACCAGTTTCCGGCATCAGGTTGATAATTTCTGAAGTATCACCGCAGATATGCAGAATTACATCAAGGTCATACCGATGCCAGAAATCAATTACCGCCTTCTCAAACGGCAGTGCAAACTCTTGATACTGAGTTGGGCCCAAAACACTACCTGAAGCCAGAGGGTCAACAAGGATTGGCAGTGCGCCCTGCCTTATTACCTTTCGCGAAAATGAAAGGACCGCATTAAGCGCATATGTCAGGAGTAAGTTTATTAGGTCTGGACACTCAATGAGACCCAAGAGAAATTCCTCAGGGTCAATGAGTTGCTGGGCAGTAGTAAATGGTGCCGGAATATAGGCAAGAATTGGCACCCGGTCACCTATCGCCTCATAGGCGTAATGAATCGCATCAAGGTAAACCGTCAATCTTCCCGCAACGCTTTCGTAGTTGCCTGCGGAGTGTAGGAGCTGTTTTACCGCATCGTCCAGGCTGAGCCATTTCGGTCGAGAAAGAACCGGCAGGTCATCTTCAGGATAGAAATACTCCGAACCTAACCCTTCGGCGATTATCCCCACCTCAGAGAAGATGGAGATAAAGTCGGTTTGATAAAACTCCCGTGCTTGTAATTGACACTTTGCCATGGTCTCGCCATCAGTGTAATAAGACCGCAAAGGCACACCAGAGTGAACTGCAGCGTAGGATGTGAGTAATGGAAAGACCGGGACCCGGTCCTGAACCTCATCAATAACCAAAAGCCCGAACCTCTCCCTTGGTGTCAGGATTTCTGGCATCTTTTACTCCGCACAAGTTCCATAAAAGCCTCTATCCTCGTTATAGTTTGGCGGTCAATCTCCCCTTTAGGTGGGGCAACGTCAAACTCAAGAAGGGGTATTTTAAGCCGCTGTTTGATGTGAGTGGCAATCAGTTTTGACTCTAAGGCACAGTGGGAGCCACCCAAGATTGCGGAAACAATTACACCTTCGGCTTTTCTCATTTCTGCCTGCGCTATCAACAAATCTGCCCGTTCTCTTGAAGTCCCGTTTAACGAACCGGCAAGCATAGACCGGGCAATTGCTCCAAGTGGGTCATCTGCGTCTGTGTCAATTATGGTCAATGCCTGATTTATCACATATTCGGTTGCCACCACCCGCGCCCCGAGTTCCTCAACATAGGGGAGAAGAAGCGGGTCTGCCGGTGGTGTAAGCCAGGCGAGGCGGAGGGAATCGGGTTTCAAGATGGGTAAATTGCCTTTCAGACGGTATTCTGCAGTTGCAAGCAGGTGTTCAAGAATTGCGGTCCATTCGGTTATGTCTGAGTAGTAATGAAGACAGCCAAATTCAATCATCATCGTCTCTAAAGCAGGCAATGTGCAATTCTCATAGGCGAGTGAGCGGAGCCGGTGGGTAAGCTGGCGAACACGGTTTGACCGCTCAATTCCATTAAGAAGTAGGGTTTCGGTCATTTTTGTACCGGTTAGTTGTTCAAGTGCCGTAATGACCCGCCGGTATTCCTCGGTCAGTAATTGGGTCAATTGTGCTGTTTCACCACAAATTCGCAGTGGTGTTTCCACCCATATTACCTTGCCGAACATTTTCGCCACCAGGCTCTCAACCCCTGAGTAGTCATCGCAGGAGGCACCGGTAGCGCAAATAATCAAATCCGGGTCAGGGAAATAACTGTGTTTGGCAAATGCGCCTAAGGCTGCCCGGGAAAAACAGGTTGCCTCACCGATGCCAAGTTGGGCAGCCGCATCTAAGAGAACCTTGCTCTCCATCGCAAAGGGTGTCCACCACCAGCAGTCCGGATAAAAGGCAACACAATCAGGAAATGAGTTGACGATGACCGCGAGCGGTCCTAAGTCACCCATCACCGCAATCACCTTTTTGCCCATTTGCCGGGCACGGAAGAGGCGTTCCGATTCGTTGTTGATAAAGCCCCAGAGGCGCAAGGCGGCAAGGGAGTTGTCAAACTTGAGCCGGCGCAGGTGCCGCGCGCCGTAAATGGCAAAGGTCTGGGGTGGAAAGAGGTATTTTGACCAGGGCTCGTTGTTGGGAGGGAAGTAGTGAAATTTTTCTATGAGTTCATCAGGAATCCTCTGAAACAGGTCGTCCCACTCGTCAAAGGTGATGCGCGCCGGTCTTGGGTCTTGATAGCCGTAATCAGCGGTCATTTTAGCATCTCTACAAACGCCTCAATCCGGGTGCGCAACTGCTCGCGGTTCGTTTGGGAGTAGTCACCGTCAATCTCTAATACCGGTAGTCCGAGGTTCTGCCTTAAAAACTTTGCCTCAAAGCGCCAGGGGTCGCAGTAAAGAAGTGTTTTGTAAATTATACCTTGAACCGCTCGCTCAAGAATCAACTGTTTTAGCTTATCATAAAGCAAATCGTTGGGACGGCGATAGGCGCAGGGGATGCGGTTAAAGTAAAAATGGGCGAGGCTGGTAAAAGGGTTGCCCTGCAGTTCAACGCTACCGGCAAAGAAGCGCGCACCGGTGCACACAACATCAGCGACAATATCAGCCCCTTCCTCAATCAGTTCAATCAAATCTCGCTCCTCTTCGGTAAGAATGCTGCCAGCGAGGAGAACCCGAGGTGCAGAGTAGTTAGATGTTGAGGTTGGAGTTGAAGAATGGCGGAGTAGCACCCTGCTTGCCTTTTGCGGCTCAAGGAGCCAGGCGAGAAGGGCAAGGCCAAAAATCTCACTTCCCTTGACTCGGGGCGGAACAAGGGCTCGCCCCTCGTCAATTTGGCTTATAGCCTGGCGGAGTGAGTTGTATTGTGTAATTGCTGTTAAAACCCGCTCCTCCTTTACCTCTGCGCCGGTTAAACCTGTCAGCCACGCTTTTAGCAGCATAATTTGGCGCTCAAACCCTTGAACCCGATTCGGGAACGGTTCGGCGGTTCTGGGAAGATAAAGCTGGAAGATGGGGATTTTTATATTGGCGCTGACCGCCTCGGGTAAACGGCGCATCATATCGCAGGTGTTGACAAAGACCAGGGCATCGGTCAGCCGGTAAAGCGGGTCGGTCTCAAATTTACCAAGACAGGACTTGCAGAACGGACAGGCATCAGGACGCAAAAAACGCTCGCCCCGCACCGATGAAAAATAATCGCCCCGCGCCAGCCTCACCGGAATTGCACCCGCAGCAAAAATCAACTCCACCGGCACATACTGGCAAAAATAGCCAACCACCTTTTTCCCCTCACCTTTAAGCCTCTTTAACTCCTCAATACGCTCAGCACGCAAAACCTCAACCTCTTCTCTTGTAATTAATGCCAAGGTGAAAACTCCATTGATTTGATAAACAGATCCTGAAAAACCGTATTGGTGGACAAAAGTATCTCCTCGGTAATAGCGGCAATCTGTTGTGTCGAAAGAAGCAGTTCCGGTTGCAGAGCGGCTCTCTTTGCCCCTGTTAATGCCAGGTCTGGATGCTGATAAAGCGATTTTACCATCTTGGGCAAGAGTCCGATTCTGAATGCGGATTGGGGATTTATCCCGTGTCCAAATCTGCCGGTTATAAAAACCCGCAAAGACCCTGGTGTCTCTTGTCTTATACTCTCCCACTCCTGAAGAAGGACCTTGATTCCAGCAGCGATTGCCGCCTTGGCAAGCTGCACCTCCCTGATATCAGACTGGGTCAGATAGACCGATTTTGAGCCCTGTTCATAAAGCACAAGCCGCTCCCCGTTCTTAAGCCTGCCCGATTTCGTAATCAAACCCGCCTTCAGCCCTTCGGCAATCGCATCCAAGACCCCTGAGCCACATATTCCTGTAGGCTCTAACCCACCTATCGTGCTCAGGTGCCATTTCCCCTGAGAAAACCGGCACGAGGTTATCGCGCCTGGCAGCGCAAGCGCACCGCAGGAGAGGGTTGCACCCTCAAAAGCCGGACCGGCAGCAGTTGAACAGGCAATGATGCGATTCTTATTGCCCAAAACCACCTCACCGTTTGTGCCCGCATCAATCAAAAGTGTTAACCCCCTTGACTTGTGAACACCGGCGGCAAGAATGGCACCGGTGCAATCACTACCCAAAAACGAGCCCAAGAGCGGCAGGGTACGCAAACTCAACCCATCCCTCCTTGCGGTAATCACCTTTTTCAAAGGCAATTTGGAGAGATAAGGGTAAACACCAAGACCCTTAGGGCTTTTGCCAAAGACAAAGTGCATCATCACCGTATTACCAACTACGGTCACAAACTTTCGTGGATCAATCCGGTTCAGGTGAATAAACCTCTTCAGGACATCGGTAATCCTAACCCGTCTAACCCGCCTTTCCTGGCTGATGCGGGTAATCACATCTGCACCGAACCTGATTTGGGGATTAAATATTGTTGCCCTGTGAACAACCATCCCTTTTTCTCTATCAACCCCATTAAGCGCAATTGTGGTTGTGCCAATATCGGCAACCAAAAAAACATTCTTACCTCTTCCTCGGTCATCGGTCATCTGTCCTCGGTCCTTCTTATCCCTCTGCCCTCCAATATCCGGCACCAGACACCTTCCACATTTCTCACACCTTCCGTTGCAAAACCTGGTTCTCAGCCGTTCTTTAAGTTCCATTCCACTCCCTTGCCGCATTCACCAGCGCCTTGACATTATCAACCGGTGCATCAACCGGGACATCACAGGCGCTGGCAAGGATGAGTTTGGGCAGACCCTTTTTCAGGCAATCTTCTCCAGCCCTGCGCACCTCCTCCGCCCTCCCCGTCTCCAATAACTGCGTTGAGACATTGCCCATTATCACCGTGTCCGCGCCCACCTCCCTGCGCACAAATGCCATATCCATCTCGTCAACACTCAAAATCTCCGCCTGGGTCTCCTTCATCATCTTAATGGTCTTTTGCGTATCACCGCAGATGTGCAGACCGGTCCAGACACCAAAACGGTGAATCTCCCTGACCAGTTCCTTTAAATACGGGAGGGCAAAACGGCAGAAATGGTTTTGGCTGATGATGCTCCCTGATGCCATCGGGTCGCCGATAAAAGGTATCCCACCTATCCTGACAATCTCCCCTGCATACCTTTTCTGATTCTCGGTCGCCAATCTCAGAAAAAACTCTGCCCTCTCTGGCTCTTCTACCAGATATTCCAGAAACCTCTCCGGTCCGCAGAGAAAACTGGCAAGGGAAAAAGGTCCTTTGAGCGAAACGAGTATAAAAACCTCATCCCCTGCCAGCCTTACCAGCCGCCTTGCTGCCTCAAGAACTACCGGCATTCTGCCATCCCTTTTCGGGTCGGAAACCCGCGCCCTTTCCCCTGCCGCTCCTTCCAGAACCGGTGGCTCATCATCCCCAATTGAAACCTTGCAGCCCATCGCCTCTGCCTCAACCAAAACATCACTAAATACCATTATCAGGTCATAGCCAAATCTTTGATAGGAGTGATAAAGAACCTGACTCAAAACCTCGGCATCGGTGATAGCCCGCGAGAGTTTTTCACCCGCAACCCGCGCAGCATAATTGGCAACAACTATCGGAAATACAACCGGTGGCAGAACCCTCTCCGCATCCGGACCCAAAACCTGCCTCACCCTCTTCTTTGCGAACCGCACCTATCCGATAAGCCGCCTGATTTCACCCACCGCGCTGGCGGCATCAGGCGCATAACCATCGGCGCCAATCCGCTCGGCAAACACCCTGTTAACCGGCGCACCACCAACCGCTATCTTCACCCTTTCCCGCAGCCCTGCCCTTTTCAACGCCTCAATCACCCTTGCCATATTGCCCATCGTTGTTGTCATCAGAGCCGACATCCCCAGGACCTGAACCCCATCCTTCACCGCATTCACAAACTGCTCTATCGGCACATTCCTGCCCAGATCAATCACCTCAAAACCCTCTGCCTCTGCCATCACCTTAACAATATTCTTGCCGATGTCATGGATATCACCCTGCACAACACCCAAAGCCACCCTGCCCCGCCTTTTTGCCTTCTTGGGTAAATGCTCCTTTAAAACATCAAACCCGGCATACATCGCCTTGGCAGCCAAGAGCACCTCGGGCACAAAATAGACCTTGGCGGCAAACCTCTCACCCACCAATCGCATCCCCTTTGCCAGCCCCTTTTCCAGCGCCTCATCTGCCGGAACCCCCCTTTTTATCGCCTCCTCACACAAAACCACAACCTCCTTTGGTTTGAGGTTCAAAACCGCCTCCTGCATCAGGGCAAACAAATCCTTCTCTGAATCCATTAGTAAATCATACCGAAGAAAAAAGCCAACTGCAACAAAAGCACAAATTTACCCCGGTGATTATCCCCCGGCAAAAACTGAACTCTGGCTAAATATCGCAATTTCGTAACTTAACCCTAAA
>JBDRUF010000006.1 GCA_039801245.1 candidate division WOR-3 bacterium | reverse complement strand
CCGCCTCAATCGCCTCCCAAGGCCAGATTTCTGGAATCGGGTTGGCACAGGCAAAGACAATCGGGTCTTTCGCCATCGTTTTAATCCATTCCGGCTTGACAATTCCTGGTCCGGGTGTTGAAAGGGCAATCAAAACATCGGCACCTCTCATCGCATCGGCAATTGTGCCCCGGACATTTTCCGCATTGGAGATTTCGCACATATGCCATTTTTCCTTGAACTGGTCCTGTAGTTCAGTTCTACCCCTGTGCAGAGTTCCTTTGGAGTCACACATAATGATATTTCCCGGTGTAACACCGCCTTTGATGATAACCCGGGCGATGGCGATGTTGGAGGCGCCGGCACCAAGCATCGCCACCTTGACCTTTTTTATGTCCTTGCCGACAATCTTTAAGGCATTGACCAGACCGGCATAGGTAACTGCTGCGGTTCCCTGCTGGTCGTCGTGCCAGACCGGGACATCCATCTCGGCACGCAGAGTGTCAAGGATTCTGAAGCATTTGGGCTGGGCGATGTCCTCAAGGTTAAATCCGCCGAAAGAGGGCTCAAGGAGCTTGGCGGTTCGGATGAATTCATCCGGATCCTTGGTGCGGATGGCGATTGGCACCGCATCAACACCGCCGAGGTATTTGAAGAGTAGCGCCTTGCCCTCCATTACCGGCATTGAGGCTTCTGGTCCGATGTCACCGAGCCCTAAGACCCTGGTGCCATCGGTTAAAACGCAGATGGTGTTTGCCCGATTGGTATGGACAAAGGAAAGGTTGACATCCTTTTGAATCTCTTTGCAGGGTGCGGCAACACCCGGGGTATACCAGATGGCAAAGTCGTTAAAGTCGCGGATGCAGCACTTTGGGGCAATTTGATACTTCCCCCGATAAAAGGGGTGAAGTTTCAAGGCATCCTCTGCTGGCTTTTTTGCCTTGGTGATTAACTGTTCTATTTCTGCCGGTGAAAGTTTTTTCATTTTATTTACTCCTTTTTATGTGGCTGGTTTTTGCCTGACGGCAGGCGGCTTGACTAAAATAATGACTACTGCCGCGGCAAGGCACAAAAGGGCGGTAATCAGAAATGCGGCGTTGTAGTTGCCGGTGATTTCCTTCATCCTTGGGGCAAAGATGTTGGACAAAAGTCCGCCAATACCGTAGGCGGTAAATACCAGACCATAATTAATCCCGGAATATTTTGTGCCATAAAAATCGGCGGTTACCGCTGGATAGATTGCGAGGTAGCCGCCAAAACTTGAGCCAACAAGGGCAATGCCAATCCAGAAGATAAAGGGAATTGACGGGATTAAGAAGTAGCCGAAAATGGCAACGGCGTTGATGAGAAACATCAAAAGCAGGGCACGGGTCCTGCCAATGGTGTCTGAGATTCTGCCCCAGAAGATTCTGCCCAGGGCGTTGAAGATGGCAAGGATGCTGACACCGAGCGCAGCGGTCTCCTTGCTGAAACGGGCAAGTTCCTGGGCAATCGGTGAGGTCTGACCGATAATCATCAGACCGGCAGCGCAGCCGGCAAAATAGGTGAGCCAGATGAGCCAGAACTGAGCGGTTTTAAGCATCTGTCCGGCAGAGAAATCGGTGCGCACTGTTGTTCCGGCTGCGGGCTGAGGTGGGTTCCAGCCTAAAGGTTTGTAGCCTGATGGTGGGTTGCGGAGAATCAAAGCGCCGATGAAGATCAGGATAAGATAGGCGATACCGAGATAACGGAAGGTGGCAAATACGCCAGTAGAGTCAATCATTGCGCGGGCAAGGGGTCCAACAATCAGGGCCCCGGCACCGAATCCAGCAACAGCAAGCCCGGTAATCAAGCCGCGTTTGTCCGGAAACCATTTGACACCGGCAGATATCGGGCAGACATAGGCGAAGCCGATACCAATTCCAGAGATAACACCATAGGCGATGACAAGCATTGCGATGTTTTGGGCAAAACTGGCAAGAATCATTCCCAGGGCAAGGAGAAAGCCACCGATGATGGCAACGATACGGGGTCCAAACCGGTCCTGGAGCCTGCCGCCAATAACTGTGGCAAGGGCAAAGAAGACCAAAACAAAGGAGAAGGGCAGGGAAGCCTGGGTGGAGGTTATGTTCAAGGTGGATTCAAGCGGTTTGCGGAAGACGCTCCAGGCATAGATTGCACCAAGACATAACTGGATTAAAAGGGCGCCGACAACAATCAGCCAGCGATTGAACATCTTGTTTTCGCTCACAGTGAGCCTCCTTTTATGATAAAATTACATTAGCAGGGGTGCCATAGTGTTTGCTGGCACCCCTGCCTTTTTGATTTACTCATCAAGGGTTGAGATGTCGCCGATGGGCTTGCCCAATGCCTCGGCTTTTAGAAGTCGGCGCATTATCTTGCCGGAACGGGTCTTGGGTAGTTTGTCTCTGAATTCGATTGACTCTGGTCGGGCAATTGGACCAATTTCTTGAGAGACCCATTTCTTCAGTTCTTCAACCAAAGCCTCGCTGGGCTGGAAACCAACCTTGAGCGTAACATAGGCTTTGGGCACATCACCCTTGACCTCATCAGGGATACCGATGACCGCTGCCTCAGCAACAGCAGGATGGGCAACCAAGGCAGATTCAATCTCGGCGGTGCCGAGCCGGTGTCCAGCCACATTAAGGACTTCGTCTGCTCTCCCTCTGAACCAGAAATAACCGTCCTCGTCTCTTGTGCAGGAGTCACCAGTAAGATATTTTCCAGGGAAGCGTGACCAGTACGCCTGAACATAGCGGTCGGGGTCTTTGTAAAGGGTGCGGAGCATTGCTGGCCAGGGACGAAGGATGACAGCAAAACCGTTCTCATTAGGCTTTATCGGCTTACCTTCAGAGGAGACAACATCAGCAGCAAAGCCGGGGAGAGGGAGGGTTGCTGAGCCTGGTTTTAGCGGTGTGATGGGCAGAGGCGAAATCACAAAGGTTCCGGTTTCGGTCTGCCACCAGGTGTCCATAATCTGAAGTTTGTCACCGCCGATGTTTTTGCGGTACCAGCGCCAGGCTTCAGGGTTGATAGGTTCGCCCACCGAGCCTAAAAGACGGAGAGATGTGAGGTTGTGCTTTGCCGGATACTCCTCGCCAAAGCGCATAAACATTCTGATTGCGGTTGGCGATGTATAAAGGATTGTTACCTTTTCCTTTTCAATGATTGACCACCAGCGGTCAGGTGCAGGATAGTCGGGTGCACCCTCGTAAAGTATGGAGGTGGCACCAAGCATAAGTGGCGCGTAAACGATATAGGAGTGTCCGGTTACCCAGCCGATATCAGCCGCACACCAGTAAATGTCGTTGGGCTTGATGTCAAACACAAATTTAAGGGTTGTGTAGGTGCCAACCGCATAACCACCATGGACATGGACAACACCCTTGGGTTTACCGGTTGTGCCTGAGGTGTAGAGGATGTAAAGGATGTCTTCAGAGTCCATCTGTTCGGTTGGACATTCAGACGGTTCTTTTTCGGTCAGTTCGTGCCACCAGAGGTCTCTGCCGGGTTTCATCTCAACCGGATTGCCCGCCCGTTTGAAAACAATGCAATGCTCTATTGAAGGGCATTCAGCAAGTGCCGGGTCGGCATTTGCCTTCAGGGTTACCAGTTTGCCCCGGCGATAGGCACCATCCGCGGTTATTAAGACCTTAGCCTCAGCATCCTGAATCCGGTCACGCAGGGATGCGGATGAGAAACCGGAGAAAACCACCGAGTGAATTGCACCAATCTTGGCGCAGGCGAGCATCGCGATAGGTAACTGGGGGATCATCGGCAAAAATATGGTTACCCGGTCGCCCTTTTTCACACCGAGACTTTTTAAGGCATTTGCCAGTTTGTTTGTCTCCTGATAAAGCCTCTGATAGGTCCATCTTTCAACTTCACCGGGTTCAGAGTGATAAATATAGGCGACCTTGTCCTTAACATCAGTCTTCATATGCCGGTCAAGGCAGTTGTGGGCGATGTTGAAAAGACCGCCGATGAACCATTTGTAAAAGGGCGCCTGGGATTCATCCAGCACCTTATTCCAAGGTTTGAACCATTCCAGTTCCTTTGCCATTTCGCCCCAGTACCACTCCAAGTCTTTTGCGCGGTTAAGAAGTTCGTCGAGCGTTTTAATGTTATGCCTTTTCATAAAAGCCATAATGTTGGAGTTTTCTACTAACTCCGCTGACGGCTCATAAAACTTTGGCTCATCTGCCATTTTCTTTCCTCCTTTGTATTTTTATGTTACTAAATAACAAACTGGAATTTTTAGTATATTACAAAGACAAGCAATGTCAAGCGAATTTTAGGGATTTTTTTAATCTTTGATGATTGCTGGAGCCCAGGTGTAGCCACCGTTATTGCTCAAAAGTAGGGTGTGTTCATCACCGCCGATGATGCCAATAATTCCGTCGGCAAAGAAGCGGATGCTGAAAAGGTCCTTTTCGGTACCGGGGTCAATTTTCTCCCAGGTGTTACCGCCATCAAGGGTGTGAATCACAGTTCCTTTTGCCCCGACACAGAAGCCCGCCATTGTATCATGCCGGATATCAAGTGAGTAAAGTGGCGGGACGAAAAACTCAATCGGTAAGGGACGCCAGACCTCACCGCCATCAGGGGTAAAGAAGACCCTGCCCAGGGTTGTGGTCATAAATCCGACGAGGTCATCAGCAGGAAAATGGACAGCGGTAAAATGGGTGTTGGCGGTAAGTTCGGCAACATTTTCTGCCTGGGAGAACCAGATTGAGCCCCCGGTTGTTGTCTTTAACACCGTGCCATTCAAACCGACCGCATAGCCGGTGATGACATCAGCGGGAAAATGGACATCCATAATCTTTTCCTCGGTGGCGGTGATTAATCTCTCCCAGGTGGTACCACTGTCGGTGGTTCGCAGAACCGTTCCTTTATCACCGGCAACAAAGCCAATTTCAGGTGAAACTGGAAATTTTATCGCCCTTAGGTCAACATCGGTTCCAGAATCAAGCACCTGCCAAGTTCTGCCTTCATTTTCGGTTTTGAGGATGATGCCCCTGTCACCACAGGCATAGCCAATAACCGCCTGTCCCGGAAAGCAGACGCTATAGAGGTTAACCTGAACAGGCACAGATAGTTTCTCCCAAGTGGCACCGGCATCGGTGCTCTTAAGAAGCGTGCCGTTATCACCCGCTGCATAGGCGATAAATGTGTCTTCAAGAGTAAAGATGGAGTTTATCCGATTCGGCATCGGTTTATTATACAGATAATAATTCCTTTGTCAACAAGCGACCGGGTTGTGACGATTTAGGAAAAGTTAAGATACCTATGCGACATTAGGGGTTAGGGGTTATTTATGGAAATCAAGCGGTTTTTGGTAACATCCGTGGCACAGGTGGCAAATTGAATTATACATCTGCTTGACACGAGGCTGAATTGTAGTATGATTAGTTATGCGGCAGGGTGTCTAACTCTCCACTATATAAGGAAAAAGGAGGCTAAGATGAAACACCTCATAATCAAAGGGTTTTTAATGCTTTCTCTCCCCTTGGTAGCCACAGGAGGAGAATGGGCTTATTTTAATACCCCCCTACCCATACAATCGAACCGGGATGGGGAGCGCTTTAACCTACGGACATAGACCCGGCGAACCATATGGCAAACTTTTCCTTCTGGTAGACTCTTGCAATAGAGCTCCTTATGGCTTTTTCTGGGCGTATGCTGGTTTTGGAGGAACAATAGTTTGGCACCAATTACCAGGTCCACCCCGTGAAATAGCACCCTGTCATGATGCCTCCATCTGCTATTTCTTCAACCCGTATACTAACCCACCTGAGGAAAAGGTCCTTGCCGTTTTTGGTGGCAGAAATGAACTCTGGGCTTTTGATGTTCCAACGCAAACCTGGAGCAAGGAAACATTTATCCCTGGAGAGGTTCCAATAGGTGCGGGTGGGAGTTTGAAATTCGGGGGCTTTGCAATGGTCCCTGGGTGGCCGGTCACCAAGTTTTATCTAATAAAAGGAGGCGGAAGTCCTGAATTTGGGGTCTATAACCGGGTTTACGGAGGTCAGGGGTCAATCAAGTCACCGCCACCGATTCCCGTATGGCAACTCTTACCCCCGTTCACCACTAATGAACCAGGGTATACGGATACCTGCTTTTATGAGGGTGCAGACTTGGCGATGTGGCCACCTGTTCCTTATTTAACACTTTCACCTACACATATCTATGCGATGCAGGGCTACTCTTGGATGTCAAATACTGGTAGGCGCTTCAGCAGATATGAAATTTCCAGTATGACCTGGGAGGCACGCGATAATCTAATCCGCCCAGGAGCAGGTATTGGTGGCGCCTTGGTTTCTCACGACACCTGGGGAAACCTGACGCAAGAACCTACTGCAGAAAGGGCTTCCATCCTTCACTGTTTTCACGGTGGCTACGATAATGTGTTTAACTGTTATGATGTCCCTGACAATTGGTCGCCTGATGGTGAAGACCCGCCTTACATTGTTGCCTATGGCTCAGACCTTGTTTTTGGCGCCTACTGGTATTCCCAAAACCCCTCCGATTCCCTGCCCGGTATCTGGGCGTCTTTCGGCTACAACAATGACCGCATCGGCTTTTATACTGAATTTCCCACTGAACTAAAGGGCAGCCAACCCTCTTCCTCGTTACTCACCCCGGCTAAAACCTTTATCGCCTTGCCCAATCCGGCACAAAGAAGTGCCTCCTTCCAGATTCTTGGAGCCCCTCACAATATCATCCTAAAAATCTATTCTGAAAACGGCACACTTGTCAACCAGTTGAAGCTTGAGAACGGCAAGTGCATGTGGAATTTGAAGGACTTTGAGGGCAAAAAAGTTCCTGCTGGTGTCTATTTCTACAGAATCAAGATAAATGCCGCAGAAACAGGCGGCAAGTTGATAGTAAAGTAAAAAATATGACACCCTGCCGCAGGATTGGAGGTGAAATATGAAAAATACAATCCTTTTCCTTGCTGTCGGGATTTTGCTTGCCGGTCCAGCCCAGTCCCAATTCCTTGACACTCTTTATATTCCTGACACCTTAGGCGGCTGCGGCGAGTTCGACGACATCTTATTTAATCCGGTTATGAACAGGCTTTATATCATCTCACACAACAACGCGGTGGTCTTAGATTGTGCAACAAAAACGAGGTTAAAACCGCTCCGCAACATCACCGGACCTGTTATCTTCAATCCCGATAACAACTCCCTATATATGGGTTCGATAGTTCTTCCTTCTGATACGGCAGTAAATTTATATGTTATCAACTGCTCCACTCAGGCAATAGTTGATACCATCACCCTTCCCACCGGTGGATTGCGACCCCGGTCCGGTAGTAATGTCCGACTTAACATCAGCATTCCCGCCAATAAAATTTACTGCACCGTGTGGTTTTACGAGAGTGAGCCTGTTACCTATGTGATAGACTGCCGAAATAACGAGGTGATAAAGGAAATGCCGGGGTTGCACTGGAGAACCGTATTTCATTCTCTCCGTAGTTGCGCCTACATCTGCACTCAAACAGCAATATATTATTTTGACTGCACCAATGACACAATTACCGACTCAATCAGCGCCCCGCCCAATCTTGGTTATCAGAATATTTCTCTCTCATCGGAAAGTGAACGGCTGTTTGCAACTGCTACTTCATCCCAGACCACACAAATCGAGATTATTGACTGTCTTACCAATCAGGTTCTCGGTGAGCTGCAACTGCCAACGGGGTGTTGGTGGCTTGTTCATAACACCTCCGCCAATAAATTGTATGCGGGTGTGCCATCCCACTGGCCCAATGATTTGATATATATCATCGACTTAAATACAGTCCAACTTACCGATTCCCTCCTGTTTCCACGATCCAGTTTGCGTGACCTGTTTTACAATCCCAATACCGACCATCTTTATACAATTTCGTTAAATCCGGAACCGCCACCTATAGCCTGGGTCAGGGTGTTTGACGGCGAAACAAACTCATTGATTGAAGAAATCCCGGTTCCGGGTCATTTAAATGGCGGTTATATTTTCCACCCAACTGCGAACAGACTGTATCTGAATGATGGAACCAATCTCTTTATCATTGACTGCAACCGGCGACAGCTGGAAACCTGTTTGAAAATCGGTTATATAAATAGCCACATAATGTGGCAACCGGTTACCAACCGTCTCTACATCAACGACATCTACGGGGACTCATTCTCCTCAATCCTTACTGTCTATGATGCCAGCACCAACCTTCCTTTAAAAGTTGTTGACCTTTCGTCCCGTGTTCCAAGTGAAGAATGGTTCTTCCATTTCACCACCGCCACCCGTGAGAATAAAATCTACCTGACCTCAGCTCAATACCGCGGGGTATATGTGTTAGATGGTGAAACTGATTCACTCATCAATTTCATCCCTGGTTATATCGGCGGGCACTATCTCCTCTACAGTTCTCGAAGGAACAAGTTGTATACCATTCCCTTCAGTGAGCTCATGCGCAACTACTACATCTATATCATTGATTGCGAGAATGATGAGATAAAAAATGTAATTGATGTTGGTGAAAGCGGCGATGGCTATGTCAATCCTTATACCGACAAGGTCTATGCTGCCATTACCTATATGCCCTCAGGGTTAAAAACCTTCATAATAGATGGCGAAGGTGATACAGTGATAAAGGTAATTGATTCCATTGGCAGACCCCTTGCCTTTCGCAATAAGGGCGACATCCATCAAATATATATGGGCTGTCCTTACCAGGACCGGGTTTATGTCCTTGATGCCAAAGCTGACACGGTGATCGACTCGGTTATGGATGTGCCTATTACCAGTGAGCCCTTCTTCTATTATGACTCAATTGACGACCGGATTTACTATCCTCATTCTTCTGGTGGTATCATTGTCATTGATTGCGCTGCAAATCAGATAATGGACACGATTCTCTTTTGTGGAATTAGGTATGGACATTTCTTAGAAGAATGCTTATGGAATCCGATCAGCGACCGATTCTACCTCCCCAATTATGACACCTCATTAACTCAGACCCGCAACCCGATGATTATGGTAATTGACTGTCGGACAAACACAATTATTGACTCCTTTTATTCGCCAATCAAGCCAGAGATAATGCAATGGAATTATATAAACAATGTGGTTTATATTAACGACTATCGGTATGCGCGGGTGGTGGCGGTAAAGGACAATCTGATTGGGGTTCAGGATAAACCCGCAAATGAAACCAAGCCCAAGATGGTGCTGATTTCACCTTCAGTTGGCAGCCGCTTTATCGTGCAACAGCGGGCAAAAGGCGAAATAAAAATAGTTGATGCCTGTGGCAGAATTGTGAAAAACCTCAAGCCAAATCAGAACACCCTTGATGCCCGCAACCTCGCACCGGGAATATACTTTGCCACAATAGAAGAACATAGCCGCACCCTGGTCCAGAAGTTTACCGTCATCAGATGAAAAGTTAGCCAAGATTCTCCTTGGATGTGTCTGCGGTTTTCTTTCTTTACTTAATGCTGACATTGAGATAGTTTGACTGGTAATTTTTTGAAATCCAAGAAGGCAATTTTTAAAACTGGATAGGGTTTATCATAAGAGACCTGATTATACGAACTTCAAAACCAAAATGTCGCCAATGTATTTGACTTATACAATTTCTTGACAGAGGAGGGGATGGGTTTATAATCGTAAGCCCGATTATAATCAATGTAATCTGAAAGGAGAAGTAATGCTCAATAAAAGTTGGAAAATAGTGTTTGTCTTCGCTGTGGTAGTGTTCTTAATCAGTTGTGGCGCAAAAGAGGAAAAGGCAAAGCCGGTAGAGCAGTTTGCTGTTAAGTTAGAGACCTTGCCGGCAATGACAGTTGCCACTTTGAACAGGACCGGACCATATTCTGAAGTCAAGCAGGCAATGGCCGATTTAATGACCTGGCTTGAGGCAAATAAGGTAACACCTGCTGGTCAACCATTTACACTTTACTACGATTCACCAGCAGATGTGTCACCGGAAAGTTGCAGTTGGGCGGTGTGCGTGCCTGTGCCTCCTGAGACCAAGGGGGATGAGAAGTCAGGAATAGATATTACCGCGCTCGGACCGATAACTGTTGCCTTTACCATTCATACCGGCGGGTTGGAAAAAATCTCTGAAACCTATGACAAACTAACCAACTGGATTGATGAACAGGATTTGGTGATTGCTGGTCCGGCGGTTGAATTTTACTTGAGCGGCGGGGAGGTGCCCTCAGAGTCAATCAAGGTTAAGGCTGGTTTTGTTGTCCAGCCGGTGCCTGATGAAGAGGGTGATAAGGAAGAGACAGGCGGTAGTTGATGCAGGTAAGGCAGTTCCTGGTTCAGGACTGAGAAATGGTGTGCTGAGAGGTTGGTTTTATGGCGATAGAGGAGCTGGATGTCATAAAGGAGATTAAGGCGGCAGAGGCGCAGGCGAAGATGCTGATTACTGCTGCCGAACAAAAGAAGATTGAAGCGGTTGAACAGGCTCAGGTTAAGGCTAAGGTGGAGATTGAGGGACTGCGCGAGCGTTTGCAAAGGGAGTTTAATGAGGCATTGGCAAAGGCAGAAATTGAGGCAAAGAATCTCTTTTCCCAGATAGTTGAAGATGCTAAAAAACAGGCACAGGTTTTGGAGAATATTCCTGAACAGCGGCTGCATCAGGCGGTAGCAATGCTAATGAGAAGGATGCTGGAGAAGTGGCAATAGATCGGGTAAGCAAGGCGGTTATTGCGGTCCACATTGATGGTAAGGATGAGTTTCTTTCAAGGTTACAGCGGTTAGGGGTGTTTCATATCACCAAGACCGTTCAGGCAGAAACCGAGGAAAGGGGTGAGAGGCTCAAGCAGTTGTTGAGTACGATTGAGGTGTTAAGCGCTGCTGCGGGAAGGAAGGTGGCACCAAAGGTTACAATTTCCCGGAGTGAATACGAGGCGATTGCGAGAGGTTATGACCCCAAGGAACATCTATTAAAGATAGAGCGGCTGAGCGCAAAAAGGGGCGAACTTGAGAACCGTCTGAAAAATATCGATGATGAAATTAAGCGGCTGAGGCCTTGGGTATCATTACAATACGCACCTGGAGAACTGGAGAGGATTGCGGGGGTAAAGGTGGTTTTTGGCAGGGTGTCCGATCACGACCGATATGAGATTGTGCGCACAGGGTTAGAGGGTAAGCCGGCAAGCCTCCAGAAAATAAGTGAGGGTGATGGCGGGATTTATGCGTTAGTGGCGTTCGTTAGTGAGTATGCCGAGGAGATAGGCGCGGTTTTGGCACAGGGACAATGGGAGCATATTGACCTGAAGGGGATTGGTGCAAAGCCGGCTGAGATAATAGCGAAAATTGAGCAGGAGCAACGCCAGATTATGCAGGATCTCGCCGAGGTTGAGAAGGAAATCAGGCGCCTGACAGAGGAGTTGCCAAAACTGAAGGTAAAGGCGGATGCGCTTTTGAACGAGGAGAAAAGAAGAGAGGTTGAGGCAAATTTTGTTAAGAGTTATGCTGTTTTTCTGATTTACGGCTGGATAAGGGATAGGGACATCAAAAGGTTGCAAAGACTGATTGATGATTTCGGGTTGGCAGCATTTGTCCCCATTGAGCCTGAGCCTGATGAAAAGCCACCGGTTGCCCTTATCAATCGCCGGCTCTGGCGACCGTTTGAACTGGTCTTGGAGTTGTATCAGTTGCCTTTGCCTGAGGAGATGGACCCGACCTGGCTGATCGCCCCATTTTTCGGGATATTCTTTGCATTGTGTTTGACCGATGCCGGTTATGGCATTGTCCTGGCGATTATCACCTTTCTTTTGATGAGGAAAATGGGTATGAGCAATAAACTTTTGGGTATTGTCCTTATCGGCGCAATTCTGACCATCCCTGCCGGAGCAATGGTCGGCGGTTGGTTTGGTGACATCCCTGACCGTTTGGGTATTAGCTGGCTTGCCGCTTTTAAAAACCGGCTTTTGTGGTTTGACCCGATGAAGGAGCCGATGAAGTTTTTTATACTTTCCATTGCCTTGGGTTTTTGCCAGTTGATTGCCGGTATTGGGTTTGAGATTGCGGACTGCCTGCGGGTAAAAAGATTTGATGAGGCGCTTTTGGGGCAGTTGCCCTGGTTTGTTCTTTTAAATGGGCTGGCGGTTCGGCTGGTTTTTGGGAAAATGCTTTCTGAGCAGGTGAACGCTTTCCTCTTAGTCCTGATTTTGTTTGCGATTGCGGCAATAGTTGTTTTCACGCGCAGAGAAAGGGAGACGATGGTTTCCCAGTGGCTATGGTTCGGGCTTTTGGGCACAATTCTCGTATTTTTCGCTGCAAGGCTGGGTTGGCTACCGTCTGAGTTCGGTTTTGCCCGCTGGGCGGTTTTGGCGGTGTTTTTAACAATGATGGGATATGCGGTATTTACCGTATTTGAGAAAAAGGGCTGGACACCGATAAGGCTTACCCTGGGTATTGCCACCCTTATTGGTATTGTGCTTTATTTTTTAAGGATTTTGCCAGCATTTGTTCCCGGTGTCTTGGGCACAGTTTTCTATTTTCTCTGTCCAAGCGGGCAGAGGCTTTTGAAGAAGTTCATCTGGGGTGGCTATGCCCTTTACGGTGCTACCAGTTATCTTGGGGTCCTGTTATCCTATATCCGGCTGATGGCTTTGGGGATGTGCACCGGCGGTGTGGCGATGGCAATCAATGTTATCGCCTGGATGTTGCTGCCCATACCTGTTATCGGTGTTCTTCTTGCGCTGGTTGTTTTAGTGATTGGGCATACCTATAATATTGCTGTGAATGTTTTGGGAGCGTTTGTCCATTCATTAAGGCTGCAGTATGTTGAGTTTTTCCCCCGTTTTTATACCGGCGGGGGTGAGCCGTTTCAACCTTTTAAAGAGGTTAATCAGTTTGTTTCATTGAAATCATAAGGAGGAGTTAATGGTTGACCCATTTGGTCTGGCAATAGCACTTTTAGGATGCGTGGTAGCGGCATTGGTAGCGGGAATCGGTTCGGCATTGGGGGTGCGCATGGTTGCCGAGGTTGCAAGCGGGGTTATGGCTGAGGACCCGAAGAAGTTCGGCAACCTGTTTATCCTTGTCGCCCTTCCCGGCACCCAGGGTTTCTACGGGTTTCTTGGTGCCTTTTTGGCGATTATGAAACTTGGTCTTTTGGGCGAACTGATGCCGATAACCTTTGGTCAGGGTGTGCAGATGTTTGCCGCCTGTCTGCCTGTGGGAATTGCCGGGTTGATAACCGCCATTTTGCAGGGAAAGGTGTGTGCAGCAGGCGCAGAACTGGTGGCAAAGCGTCCGAGCGAGGCAACCAAGGCGGTGATATTCGGTGCGCTGGTTGAGACCTATGCGGTCCTTGGTCTGTTAGCAACGATATTTCTGCAGATGGGCGTGAAACTGGGTTAAAAGTGGGCACAAAGGAACTGGTTGACAAAATCCTTGCGGACGCGCGCGAAAGGGTTGCGGCCATTGATGCCGAAAGGGAAAAGGAGATAAAAGAGATTGAGGAGCGGTTAAAGCAGACCGAGGAGAGGCTGATAAGGGAGCAAAGGGAAAGGGTTGAAAAACGGGTCGGGGTGATTCTGGAAAACGCCAAAAGCAAGGCGCGTCTGGAGGCAAAAAAGATTCTCCTTGAGGCGAAATGGCGGGTGATTGAAAAGATTTGTGAAAGGGCAAGGGATGCCATTCTCAAAAACCCGGAATATGTAGCGATTCTGAAAAGGTTGTTGGAGAAATATGCTGGAGCGGATGCAACCGTGCACCTTTCTGAAAACGATAGGGCGAGGTTCGGTTCACAACTTGGGACAAAATTGGGTGAGCCGGTGCCAATTTCAGGAGGCGCGATTATCCGTAAAGGCAAAGAGGAGATTGACCTTTCGCTTGACAGTATCTTGAATTTAGCAAAAGAAGAGCTGATAACAGAACTGGCGCAGACCCTGTTTCCTGAAGGCTAAAAGCAGTTAATAGCCTCATTATATAATACGCAAAAATGGTAAAATGTGCCAAAATCCCGGTCAGTGACCAGCCCAGGGGTCGTCCCGGGGACAGTCCCCTCCACCATCCCCCTTATTATCTCCTTTACCCCTTACCATTAAGCCCTTAAGAGCATATCCTTATGCCTGGCTATGGCTGCCCTTTAGAGCCTTTTCTCTCTTATACTCAGGGCGATTTCTTAATCCCCATCCAAATCCGCCTGTCAGGCTCTATCTAAGGTTATCTCCTGAGTTCTATCCCGAACACCCCGTAAGACGGTCTTAAAGGCTATTACCAAGGCTATTCCTGTTTCTGTTCTCAATACAATTAGCGGCTCTCTGGTTGTAGAACCTCGGTGATTTTTCCGTCCGTTGGTCTCCGGTCTTCGGTCTTGTGCAGGAGGAATCACTTTATATTTTCTCCTTGACAGAATGCTGTAAGGGGTATAATGAAAATATACATCAAAAAGGGAGTGATACGAGAAAAAGGAGCTGTTTGTCAAAGGGTATTCTGACCGGGCTGATATTGTTGCTCTCAGGTAGTTGTTTGTTTGAGAAAGAACCTTATTTCACAAACCCCAATTTTGAGCTCCTTTTGAGGAATGAAAAACACCGCTTCATTAACCCGATTCTATCGCCAGACGGTAACTTGCTATACTACATAGATGATACAAGATCCGACCCTCGCACAAACCCTACGGAACTGAAAGGCGGTATTTATGTTTATTCGTTTTCCGATAGAAATCAAAGACTGCTGTATGAGGGAACGGTGTCTGATATAGACCTCTCCCCGGACGGGACTAAACTACTTGCGGGTTTCAGGGATCAGTATTATCCCTCTCTTTATTCTTATGTTCTCCTGATTGATACCTCAGGCAATGTATTGGATTCTATGTCAGTAAATTACGATGACATCTCATTCAATGCCGCGGGGGATGGGATGATATTCAGCCGAATAGAGTGGAATGAACTCTACCGGGCATTTCACACCTACTTCTACCTCAAACGGTTTGGTAATGATACCGGCACAACCGCCATTTATGCGATTCCATCGGGAGACTGCCGTTTTGATGTATTTGATGGTGACTCAATCTATGCACGCGGAGGTGTGTGGGCCCCTAAATCCCCAGCGGTAAATCCCTGTGATTACCGATGGGCGATTTTTCCAATTCATGTAAAATCCTTTATAAGTTACAGCTGGGTTTGGAGAATTCACGACCGCTCAGCGGATACGGTCTTTTACTGGGAGTCAGGTCAACCTTATCGGCTGGGGAGTGTTGGTTGGCCTAACTGGAGTAGGGATGGCAAGGACATAGTGTTTTCAGCATGGGGGCAACCGAGCACTATTGAGATATGGCGGCTTAAAAATGCCTTACAGGAACTTCAAAAAGAAAGGAGGTGAAGGATGCTGAAAATTGTATTTATCACAATTTTTAGCACTGTGCTCTGCGCAGGTGCGGAACCAAGTGACACGCTGCCTGTCCTTTACACCGGGCTTGATGTTATTAGTGGAATTCCGAAGACTGGGGATACCTTCACTTTGCAATTCAAGGGGCTCGCATTCTTTGACCTCGGCTCGGTCAGGATTTTTGTTGAAGTTCCTTCCGGAATGAGGGCATTGGACAGCACTATGTTTGAACGGACTATTCAAGCAAATGATACCGTTATTTGTGATATGCAACTGATAGTTGAGAGCGCAGGACCTTATATGGTTACAGTTCATACACTATTGAGCCAGTCTGACACTGTAAGTCTTTGGCAGCATTGGATGAGCCATTTCTACATCCTGAGCGACGAGGACAGCGCGATGTGGGCACAGGTGCCTATTCAAGGGGTTGATTGCTATAACACCCAGGCTGAGTTTCTGGAAACTTCTGGATCCGGTCCAACAGCAGAGTACTGTGTTGTGTCAGGGCAATTCACCTATCAGATTCCGGGATTTTTCCACCTGGACAACACCATAAAAGAATAACATTTTGAGGAAATCTTTTCCCCTCCTTCCTCTTCCTGAGAGATATATAATATAAAGTCAGGGTGTCATTCCGAGCGCAGCCGAGGAATCCCTTGATATTTTCTCCTTGACAGAATGGTGGGGGGGGTATAATTAAATTGAAGCCGAAAAGGAGGCAAGGATGAAGAGATTGTTACTGAGCGGGCTGATATTATTTATTTCACTGGCGTCAGCCTGGACACCGCCGGAGCGGGTTGACCGCAAACCTGATAACTATGTAACCTATGATAATGACATTGCGGTTGACAGGAACGGCACCCCGCATATCGTCTGGTCTGAGTGCAAGCGTGAGACCTATTATGAGAAGGTGATGTATGCCAGGCGGGACGGTGATACCTGGACAATTCCAGTTAATGTTTCCCGTGACTCTGGAGATTTTCTCGTTGTGGCGATTGCCATAGACACTTTTGGTGTGCCGATAGTGGTATGGTCCAAGGAGTATGAGGCGCGCATCCGCTACAGCAGACTGGTGGGTGATACCTGGTCTGTTCCCAAACTGGTTTTTCCTATCTATGCGTTTACCCCGAGGCTGGTTGTTGACCACCACAATCGCATCCATCTCCTCTGTGAGTCGCCTGGTACCAGTGAGGGTGTCATCTGGTACAGTTACTACATATCTGATGCGGACAGTTGGGCAGAGCCCTGCACGGTTGCCTTCTGTCCGAGCAGAGGGCTGGGCTGGTCAAATATCACGGTTGACCGTTATGACCGTCTGCATGCGGTCTGGATGGACTACCAGACTTATGGGCTGGGCTATTCATATAAGGACAGTTCTGGCTGGTCAGAACCGATGCGGTTGCCAGACCCGAGCGGGTCGCATCAATCCTGTTATCCTGCAGTTGCCTGTGATTCGCTGGGGCGTCCCCATGTGGTTTGGGAGGAGCGTTCTGGAGGTTACTGGATTTATTATTCCATGTTTGATGGGGATAGCTGGAGCACACCTTTTTTGCTTTACGAAGAGGGAGGCGGCAGGCCCCAGATTGTCTGCGATAGATACAATCGGCTCCATGTGGTCTGGGCATGTGATTATGGTCTGCGCCATAAAATCAAGGCCGATACCGGCTGGATTGGACCGATTGTGGTTACCGAACGCTCCGGATTGTTGGCTCTAACTGCCGGCACTGAGGCGCTGCATTTAGCAACCCGTCTCAGTGGTTTTTGCCTGTATTACCTCTCCCATAATTTGAGTGAAGGGGTGGAGGAAAATGGTCTATTAAATAATATAGATAATTCTCCCCGTCTTATGGTGCCGGGTATGACGAAAAATGGCTTAGAAGTAGGCTATATTATTTCTAAGGAGACTGAGGTTTTGCTGGAGGTGTTTGATGTCCAGGGTCGGTGTGTCTGGCAGAGACGGGTTGGAAAACAAAAGTCCGGTTGGTATAAACTCAGGGTGCCTGCCCCCTGTGCCGGGTTGTATTTTGTCCGGCTCATCGCAGGTCCGGTCATCCTGACAAGGAGGTGTGTAAAGGTTAAATGAAAGGAGGTTGAAATGAAAGTTTCCACGGTTGTTTGTTTTACGCTGATAAGTGTTGCACTGGCTGCTGACCAAGGGGTCATCATCCAAGGTTGGACCCCAGAGGAGGCTTTTGGACTGGACTGGGGTAATGGTGACAGAATCAAGGATGAACTCTGGAACGACTGCTATCTTGCCTATGAACTATTCTGCTCCAGACCCGGGATTGACACAAATCCCAGCAAGATACATCTACTATGGGCAGATGGGCAGGATTATGGAAGGAAGGGACCAAGGTATGACCCATGGGAAAGGCTGGAAATTCGGACAATCACCGATGATTCTGCCTGCATTCAGACGATTGAAAGCACTTTTGCGAAACTGGCTCAGGAGATGGCGCCAGCGGATACGCTCTTCTGCTATACTGCAGGGCATGGTGACCACGATTATAAAGAGAAGTATTTTGGATATCTGGCATCCCACTTTTCAATTCAGGTCAGACCGATAAGAAGGGATACCGGTGTTGACCTCTGGGATACGACCTTTGGACGCATCGCCAATTCTCTGAACTGTAACCGGGTGTTTATAATGAATCAGTGTTTTGGCGGTGGTTTTATTGATGACCTGTCCGACAGTTTAACATATATTATCTGTGCATCCGCAGCAGGGAGAAAGGCATATTCTGCGGATAATGATTCAAAATATGGTTCGCCAGTTCCTGAGCATGAAATTGTTCAGGGTGACACCTTCCATCACTTAGAGTTCTCATTTCATTTCTTGAACGCCCTCCGGGGTAAGGTGCCCTGGCCACCGGGAAGTAGCGATTCACTTCACCCAGCCCGTGCTGATTACAATCACGACGGCAATGTCAGCTGGGAGGAGGCGTTTATTTATGCCGATTCATTTGATTCGCAGCAAGACAAACCGGTAATGCACACACCCAGTTCATTCTGGCGCGTCCTCTCAAGCATTCCCGGGACAAAAAAAGCCCGTGTTGGGACTGCAATTGCTTCAGTTCCAATGACTGTCGGTAACGAGACGCTTGAGGTGCTTTTTGTCCTGAAGGGAAAGACAAACGAATTCTGGGCATATTATCCTGATTGTGATTCCTGGGCTGCTAAAGAGACACTCCCATGGGAGCTGAGTGGCCGAAAGAAGAAGTGGGATAATGGTGCCACGCTTGTTGCCGGTCAAGATGGCAAACTTTATGCCACAAGAGGAAGGTGTCTGGAATTCTGGTGCTATGACCCAGGGACAGGTGTGTGGGAATTAATGCCATCTGTCCCTTATGGACCAAGTGGAAAGGTCCTTAAGTATGGCACAGCGACTGCTGCGGTTACCATCGGTGACACTTCTTATATTTATCTTGTCAAGGGTACCAAAACTCGCGAGATGTATCGGTTGTGTATACCATATAATTCCTCCCATACCTGGGAAGTGCTGGCAGATGTCCCACCAGGTCCTAATAATAGGCCTTTACGGCAAGGTTCGTGTATGGCGTGGGACCGTGGCGACACTATTTTTCTTCTGAAAGGGTATTATAACGAGTTTTGGGCTTATTCGCTTTCAACCAGCACCTGGCACCAGCGCGCCTACCTGCCATACTGGTCATCAAGGGGTTCAACTGGGAAGGCAAAAGACGGGTCAGGTATGGTGGTAATAGGTGACAAGGTTTATGTTCTTAGAGGAAAATCAGACCCTCCAGAGGTATGGTGTTATTTGCAGGACTTAAATGGCTGGAGCCCGTTGCCGGCGATGGTTGCCGGTCCAAGTGGCCAGACAAGATGTGACGGGGGTATGACCAGTGCAGAAGGTTTCCTCTGGGTGCTCCGGGGCAAAAACTCAAATGATTTCTACCGGCTGACCCCAAAGCGTTACATACAACTCGAACCGTCGCCCCAGCCCGAACCCACACCAAGTCCGTGCGAAATACCCGTGGTACTGGGAGTAGACCTTGGTGGGCCCCGCTGGAGCCCTTCGGTTGAGTGGGTGGTATTTTCCAGACCGGATAGCAATGGCAATCTGCAGATATGGATGGCGCAGACCGATAGCAATGATGAGAGGCAGTTAACCAGCCTGAGCGGGGACTGCGAATACCCGGTCTGGTCCCCGGATGAAAGCAGAATCGCCTTTCAGTTCACACCATTAACTTCACCTTACAGCCAGATAGGTGTGGTTGATACTTCAGGGATGGTGTCATTTCTAACTACTGACAGTTGTGATAAGGAGTATCCGGACTGGTCTCCGGATGGAGCGCTCATTGCATATCAGGCAGATGATACCAGCGGGTTCACCCAGATTTATACCATTTCCGCAAATGACGGCGCACGAACACAGTGGACAAGTGAGCCGGTTGACCACGAAAAGCCTAAATTCTCCTCAACCGGTAGTATCATTTACCAGCGTGAGGGAACAAATGGTTTCAGTCAGATATACCGGCTGGACCTCAGTAGTGCTCAAGAGAATCAACTGACATTCTCTGATGCCGACCATGAGAATCCTGCGGTTGCGGTAGATGCCGGGCTGGTCGTGTTTGAGGTTAGTGATGCTAATGGATTCTCCCAGATTGGCATTGTCTCTGTTGGCGGTGGGGCAGAACAAATCCTGACCAGCGGCGAGTATGACTTCACTGACCCGTCAATAAGTGATGATGGTGCGACCATCCATTGTGTCCGATGGGGCACAACCGGCAGTGCCATCTGTCTTGTGAATTCAGACGGCGGGTATGAACTGCTAACCGACGATGAGGTTGACAGAGAAAACCCGCATACCACCTCAGTTGTTGCCTTCTCACCCGCAGCAATCTATGTCCGACCAGACGGCGTTTACCGCACTGGCATTCAGCAACGAAGTGGAAGTCAGAGTGCCGGAGGCACTGCTATTAACCTTGGGCAGGCGCTGCCCAACCCAGCAAGAGAGCGGGTGCGGATAAAATATTCTCTGCCTGAGGAGACAGAAATAAACCTGAAGGTCTATAACAGTGCGGGTCAACTAATGAGAACCCTTGTGAGCGGCAGGGCAAAGCCGGGTCAATATTCCACGGTCTGGGATGGGAAGGACACAAAGGGAGAAAGAGCAGGTGCGGGTGTTTACTTCTATCAACTTGAGACCGAAGGTAGGCGCTTGAGCCAGAAGTTGGTGCTGACAGAGTAGGCTGAATATAAAGAAAAAGGGCGGCAGTTAATGCCGCCCTTTTTTGATATATTTCTGTTATCCCAGAAAGTAGCAGCTTTAGTATGTCATTTTGAACACGTCTAAGGCGATAATGGAATAGGAAGCGTTTGCATTTTACCGGATTCGGCTTAAACTTGTATAATCTAATGATGCAGATTGCTTTTTTATTCGCCATTTTTGCTGCAGGTTTATGTTCAGGCTGGGCGCAGGGGAACTATTTTATTAAAAGTTATGGCGGTAGGGGAGACCAGACCGGTCTTTTGGTTGTGCCGAGAGATACTGGGTTTTATATTGCCGGTTTTATGGAGTCGGTTCCAGGGTTCGGTGCGGCTTTCATTATCAGAACCGATGATTTTGGCGAGACGCTCTGGACAAGGATGATAGTTGATTCTGGAGTTACGATAGTTCTTCATAGTGCCATAGGTGATGGTAATGGCGGCTGTGTGATGGTCGGGCAGAGGCGAACCAGTCGGGGCGACTGGGATATGCTTGTTATCCGGGTTGACTCCTCAGGTGCAATGTTATGGCAGAAGACCTCAGGGACAACTTCTGATGATGTCGCAACCGCGGTCTGCGATGCTAATGACGGCTGGGTTGTTGTCGGCAATACGCTGCGGAGCGGGGGGTATGATATTAGACTGGTGAAACTGGATTATGAGGGTAATGAATTGTGGTCAAGGGTTATGGGGAGTTTGCAACCCGATTTAGCCTATGCGGTGGCAAGAACCGGTGATGCCGGGTTTGTTATTGCGGGGGCAACATATCCTGCTGGTTCCCGTTTTTCCAATGTGCTTCTGTTTAAGGTTAACTACTGGGGTGAACTTGTTTGGTGGCGGCAATACGGGGACTGGTCCTGGGATGAGGCAAGGGCAATTTTGGCGACGGCTGAATTCGGTTTTACCATTGCCGGTTTTTCTTCATCCTATGGTGCGGATATGGATTTTTATCTCTTGCGCACAGATTCGCTCGGAGAGTTAGTATGGTTTCAGACATTTGCCATTCCTGGTTTGCAAAAGGCTTATGGTTTAACACAGATACCTGAAGGATTTGTTCTTGTGGGCGAAGGTTTTTTGCCCGGGGAGGAGGCACAATTGCTACTCCTGCGAACCGATACAGCGGGTAATTTTGTCTGGCAGAGATTTTATGGTGGTGATGGTTATGACCGCGGTGTTATGGCTGCCTATTTGGATGACGGTGGTTTTGCTATTACCGGCAGGACCTGGGTGGATTCAGTAAACCGGTATGATATTTATCTGATTCGAACCGACTCATCCGGCAGAATAGGGCTGAATGAGATTGGAAATAGGGTAAATAGGGGAGAGGAGATTGTTGCTTTCCCCAATCCCTTTCGCAATCGGGTGTGGCTTCAGGCTAACTGTAATAAATGGGCAGAAGTATTCAGCGCTAACGGCGCATATGTGCGCAGAATTAATTTGGATTCGGAGTGGGATGGACGGGACGAGAGCGGGAAAATAGTGCCACCAGGTGTGTATATTATTAGCACAAGGGACAATAGTAGACGCTTAAAACTGATCAAGTGTGAGTAAAGAGATTTTATGAAGTGTCTTGTTACCGGTGCGCGCGGGCTTTTGGGTTCGGAACTGGTTCAGTATTTAAGAAAAGAGGGTAATGAGTTGATTGCCTGGGATTTGCCTGACAATGATGTTACTGATATTGAAAGGTCTATTAACGAGATTCACAGGGTTAAACCGGATGTCATCTTTCATCTTGCCGCCTGGACCGATGTTGACGGTTGTGAGGAAAATCCGGCAAAGGCGACGATGGTGAATTTTCAGGGGACCTGGGCAGTGGCGTTAGGAGCGGCAGAGTTAGGTTGCAAGATGGTTTATATCTCTACTGATTATGTGTTTGATGGTAAGACAAAGAGACCCTACCGGGAAAATGATAAGCCCAATCCCATATCGGTTTACGGTAGAAGTAAATTTATGGGCGAGCAGGCGGTTATCAAAAACTGCCCGCGGCGGTTCATTGTGCGCACCTCCTGGCTTTTTGGGAGATACGGCAGGAATTTTGTTGATACCATCAGGCAGAAGGCGCAAATGGAGTCAAGGATTTTTGTGGTAAGTGACCAGACCGGTTCGCCCACCTATGCAAGGGATTTGTGTGCACCGCTTTTGACAATTGCCTCTTCTGAGTATTATGGAATTTATCATCTGACAAATTCTGGTCAGTGCTCGTGGTTTGAATTTGCGCGAGAGGTTATTCGCCTGATTAAGGCGGATTGCGAGGTGGTGCCGATTGGAAGTATTGAATGCGGTCGTAAGGCACCAAGACCGGAATTTTCGGTTCTTGATAATTATAATTACCGAAAAAGGTTTGGCGCTGTTTTAAGACCTTGGCAGGAGGCATTAAGGAGCTATTTAGATGAGATATCGGCAACCAAAACTGGCGGTTGACTGTATTGTTCTTGTTGACAATAAAGTAGTGTTGATTAGGCGGAAAAATAAGCCCAAAGGTTGGGCTTTGCCAGGCGGGTTTGTAAACTATGGCGAGAGTGTTGAACAGGCGGTAAGACGGGAGATAAAGGAAGAAACCGGGTTAACCCTTGTGGATTTGCGTCAGTTTCGGGTCTATTCAGACCCGAAGCGTGATCCAAGATGGCACTGCGTTTCGGTTGTGTTTGTTGCGAAAGGAAGAGGTAGGTTGCTCGCGGGGGATGATGCCAGCGATTTTATGTTGGTGGATTTGGATGAGGTAGAGGAAATTAAATTGGCATTTGACCACCAGAAAATTCTTCGGGATTTTCGCCAGGCTGTTAAGCAGGATAGGCATTAATCTGCCCAGCCCATTTATTTAAAACCTGACGCCGGAGGTTATCATCTTCAGGTAAAACAAGAGGACGCCCGCGGCAATCAATTATCACTCCGGACAGTCCGCCTTCAACCTTAGCATCAACTGTCTTGCCAGGGCCAGCGCCAACATCAAAACCCCGTTCCGGAACTATTATTGCACGGGCAGATTCACCAACAGGCAATGGCAGACATTTGATATCGCCGTAGTTAACCTTAACCTCTAACTGCTCCCCGGTTGACCTTAAAACCCGGACAGCCACGCAGGGTTTTCCCTCTTTTCCCTGTCCTTTTGGGGCAATGCTGGTACCCAGATGAATCAGGCAGTCCTTTTCAAATACCTCCTGTGCCGCCTCAGGATGAACCTCGGTTAAAACACCAAGATGTGGCATCATAAAGATGGAGTCAACAGTCAGGCGGGTAACACCTTCGGGCTGAAATGCGTCAAGGAGCATCAGTGCTGCCTGTGATCGACGTGGGGCATGAGAGAGGGCACCGCCAGAGCCGACAATCAGGGCAAGTTCCATCATATTGACTAAAGTCTCACCGGTTCGAGCCTGGGCAAAGGCATCAGAGATGGTTCGCTCCTGCTGGATTCCTTTCAATCCAACGGCCATTGATTTATGGTGTTCAAGGGCGAGGCGCAGCGCCTCGCGGGCAATTGCCTGTTCGAGTTTTAGGTCTTCAAGGGTGGAAGGTATCGTCGTCGGACGAATCATCTTGTTACGGATGCGGTTGCGGACCTCACTTGCCGGGATCTCAATCGGTAGCCAGCGGATGATGTTTTCTTCACCCGCTTCAGCAAGGACATTTGATACTGAGTATGACATCCCTAAGTTTGCCGAGACCGTGCGGTTAAAAATGCCTTGAAATACACTAAAAACATCGGTTGTGGCGCCGCCAATGTCAACTCCAAGAACAGCGATACCCTGACTCTTGCCGATGTTTTCAATTAGAAGCCCAACTGCACCTGGTGTGGGCATAATCGGAACATCGGTCCATTCCATAAGTTTCCTGTACCCGGGGGCATGAGCCATCACATGCTCCATAAAGAGGTCGTGGATCTTATGTCGGGCGGGTCCTAGGTTTTCCCTTTCAAGAACGGGGCGGATGTTTTCCACAATAACCAGGCTCGTCTTGTCTTTCAGGGTTTTTAAAACTAACTCCCGCGCGTCTTTGTTACCGGCGTAAATCACTGGCAGATTATAACCAATGCCAAACCGCGGCTTCGGGTCAGCAGCGGCGATCAGCTCGGCGAGTTCAACAACATGGGAAATAGTGCCGCCATCAACACCACCAGATAACAAAATCATATCCGGGCGCAGGGTGCGGATGCGTTCAATCTTCTCATGGGGCAGTCTACCGTCATTGGAGGCGATGACATCCATTACAATTGCACCGGCACCGAGCGCGGCACGGGCAGCACTTTCGCCAGTCATTGTGAGAACAACACCGGCAACCATCATCTGTAAACCGCCGCCGGCTGAGGATGTGGAGATATAAATATCGGTGCCTTCTTTTTCACCTGCCTTCGGTTTAAAGATGCCATCACCTTTAACCAGTTTGACGCCGGAGAGTTCTTCGACCTCCATAACTGAATTGAGCACCCCTTTAGTAACATCCTCAAAAGGCGCCTCCACTGTTGTCGGTGCTTCACCGCGGACAATCAACCGGTACTCATCACCCCGCTTCTCAATCAGAATCGCTTTGGTAGTTGTTGAGCCGCAGTCGGTGGCAAGGATACGGGTGATTTTTTCCTTGTTAAACTTTGTTTTTTCCATTTTTACTTTCCTTATCTGTTACGTTGGGTTGTTTGCGCTCATCCTCAAGTTTTTCAATGGTCTGAATTAAGAGTTCCACATTGCTGCGTTCCTCAAACAAAGCGGCAATCTCCTCATATTGATAAAAAGGAAAGAGGGCGGTAACTATTGGTTGGAAAAAAACCATCAGTTGTGAGCCGACAAAGGAGAGTGGTTTAGCAGATTCCAGTAACACGATGGCAATCGGTGAGAGACGCAAATCAACGGTCTTTCGGGCAATCTTAAAGATGATTTCGGTTTTTCTTTCTGGGCTTATGTCAGCGGCAAACATCAGTCCTGATAATTAACATCAAGCTGCCTTGAGGCACGTGCCTCGTCCAGCCGGCGCACTGGTGTTGTGAAAGGTGCGTTGCGGAGAGTTTCCGGCTGGGTTTGCGCCTCTTGAGCAATTGCCTTCATTGCTTCAACAAACTCATTGAGCGATTCAAGGGATTCGGTCTCCGTTGGTTCAATCATCAGCGCCTCAGGAACGATCAGCGGAAAGTAAATTGTCGGCGCATGGAGCCCGTAGTCAAGGAGCCTTTTGGCAACATCCAATGTTTTGACACCATACTGTTTCAGATTGGTCCCGGCAAAGACCACCTCGTGCAATGAACGGCGCGGGTAAGGCAGGTCATAGGTTCCTTCCAGTTCTTTGCGAATATAATTGGCATTGAGGACAGCACATTCGGCAACCTCCTTCAATCCCCTTGCACCCAGCATCCTGATATAGGTGTAGGCACGCACCAGGACGAGAAACTGACCGTAGGACCCGAGGACCCGTCCGATTGAGTCAGGTAAGTCATAGTCAAAATAGTACCTACCGTTGTCGAACCTGATTACCGGCTTAGGTAAAAACGGCTCAAGCTGTTTTTTAACCGCCACTGGTCCAGAGCCAGGTCCACCGCCACCGTGAGGAGTGGAAAAGGTTTTGTGCAGGTTGATGTGCATAAGGTCAAAGCCGGCATCAGCAGGGCGGTGAACACCAAGATAGGCATTGAGATTGGCACCGTCAAGATACACCAGAGCACCGTAAGAATGCATGATTTCACAAATCTCTTTGATTTCGGTCTCAAACATTCCTAAGGTGTTGGGATTCGTCACCATCAGGCAGGCGACGCAATCTGAACAGGCGCGCCTTAGTTCTGCCGGGTCAATTAAACCGAGGGAATTGGATTTTATCTGCACTGTTTGAAAGCCGGAGAGCACCACGGAGGCGGGGTTGGTGCCATGTGCTGAATCGGGTACAAGAACAATCTTGCGGTCCTCGCCTTTTTTCTCAAAGAACTTGCGTACCATCATAATCCCGGTAAGTTCACCATGGGCACCGGCTGCGGGTTGCAAGGTGATAGCATCAAAACCGGTAATTTCCTTTAACAGTTCGCCCAGTTCAAACATCAATTGCAACGCCCCTTGAACAAGTTCTTCTGGTTCATAAGGATGGAGGTTGGTAAATCCGGGCAGGCGGGATACATATTCATTTACCTTGGGATTGTATTTCATCGTGCAGGAGCCGAGCGGATAGAAACCCTTGTCAACATGGTGATTGAGAATTGAGAGCCGGACAAAATGGCGGATGATATCAGTTTCTGATAGTTCTGGCAACCGGTTGTCTCGGCGGATTTCCTCCCCAAGAGATTTCTCTATGTCAACCTCGGGTACATCCAGTTGTGGTAATGACCAGGCACGCCTCCCTGTTTTTGACAGGTCAAATATCAACCTTTCTGTTCGCTTCATTTTCTCCTCTGGCAGGAAATAAACATAGTTATTGAACGGTCATAAGTTCTTTCCACTTCCGGCGGAAAGAAGCAGCCAGGCAGTTCGTTGTTTTGCCGGTGATAGGCGATGCATTCGCAACACCTGCCCTTCCGGCTGCAGGGTTCGTAGGTGCAGGTGCACCTTGAGAGATTTTGTTTAATGTTACATTCCATAATTAGCTTTGAAACTCTTGCAAAAATTGGACAAATCTATCAAGTTCAGCCTTTGTCCTTTTTTCGGTTACTGCAATCAGGAGGAGTTTCTGCCAGTTGGGGTTGAATCTGCCCAAGTCAACCCCGGCAAGGATATTATGTTTGACGCCAGCATTTATTATTTCCCGAGCAGGAACCGGTGTTTCCACGACAAACTCTTTGAAAAAGCGGTTGTCCGCATAGACCTTGAAATTGTTAATGAGGGCGATCCGGTCGGCAAGGTAATGGCTTTTTGCCAGACACTGCTTTGCTACCTCTTTAATTCCCTCCCTGCCCATCCAGGCGAGATAAATCGCAGCAGCAAGTGCACACAGCGCCTGATTGGTGCAGATGTTGGAGGTGGCGCGTTCTCGCCGGATGTGTTGCTCTCGGGTCTGGAGCGCAAGGACATAACCGGTTTGACCGTTCATATCAACTGTTCGGGCAGCAATCCTGCCCGGCATATTGCGGATGTACTTCCTTTTGGCGGTGAGGATGCCAAGGTATGGACCTCCAAATGAAAGAGGAATTCCGAGCGGCTGACCTTCAGCGACAGCAATGTCGGCATCATAAAAGCCGGGCGGATTGATTATCCCTAAGGAAATCGGGTCAACGGCAACGATTAAGAGGGCACCGGCATCGTGGCAAATTCGGGCAATTTCTGACATAGGTTCAAGATAGCCGAAGAAGTTAGGCTCTTGGACAATTATCGCTGCGGTCTGGTTGTTGACAGTATCTTTAAGACTCTTGATATCGGTGAGGAAATCGGTGGCTTTGATAGTAGTAATGGGCACATTTAAGCCATGGGCATAGGTGGCGACGACCTCGCGATAAACCGGGTTGACGGTTTCACTAATAATGACTTTCTGCCTGCCGGTTATGTCCCTTGCCATATGAACGGTTTCGGCAAGGGCGGAGGCACAGTCATACATTGAGGCGTTGGCAACCTCCATCTCTAACAACCGGCAGACAAGCGACTGAAACTCATAGATTGACTGCAAAGTCCCTTGACTGACCTCTGCCTGATAGGGTGTATAAGCTGTGTAAAACTCTGGACGGGAGATAATAGCATCAATTATTTGGGGGCGGTAATGGTCATAGGCACCGGCACCGGCAAAGCAGGTTAGTTTATCAGTGGTGGTGTTTAACTGGGCAAGGTGGTTGAGTTCTCTAATAGCCTCGGGTTCGGAAAGGGGAGGGGGTAATTGCAGCTCTCTTTTCAGTTTCAGGTCATCCGGGATGGTATCAAAAAGCTCCTCAATACTTCTGACGCCGATTTTTTCGAGCATCAGGCGTTTATCTTCAGGTGTGTGGGGTGTGAAGTTCAATGGTGCTCCGACCTTTTCACCAGTTCGGCGTAAGCCTGGTGGTCAAGCAACCCGTTGATTTCCTCAGGATTGCTCAACTTGATGCGGCAGAGCCATCCTTGACCATAAGGGTCGCGGTTGACCATTGCCGGCGCCTCGCCTTCTGCCTTATTAATCTGCGAATTCGCCTCAATCACCTCGCCGGATAAGGGTGCATAGATGTCTGCGGTTGCCTTGACCGCTTCAATAAAGCCAATTGGGTCATTCTGTTTCACCGTTTTGCCCAGTGCGGTAATTTCCACATAAACAACATCGGAGAGCTCCTTCTGGGCAAAGTCGGTGATGCCAATTGTGGCGATATCGCCTTCAATCCTTGCCCATTCATGGGTGTTGGTGTATCTCAAATCAGCGGGGATTTCTGTCATTTCTCCTCCTTATTTCTTTCTTGAGCCAGTTTTGTAAAAGGGCGGACTGACCACAACCGCCTTAAAGCGACCGTTGCGGATTAGAATCTCAACCTCGGTGCCGGTGGCAGCATATCTCCTCTGAACATAGGCAAGGGCGATCCCTTTTCCCAATGATGGTGACATTGTTCCGGAGGTTACAAAACCGACCTCAGTGCCGTTAGCAAAGACCTGCTGGTGGGGTCGGGGAATTGCGCGGTCCTTCATCTCCAGACAGACAAGCCGGCGCTTGGGTTTTTCCTCCGCAATCTTTTTTAAGGCATCGGCACCGATGAACCCGCCTGGTTTTTCCAGTTTTACCACAAATCCCAAGCCGGCTTCAAGCGGATTGGTGTTCTGGTCGATATCATTGCCATAAAGACAGTACTTCATCTCCAGGCGCAGGGTGTCGCGGGCACCAAGACCAATCGGTTCTATTCCAAACTCATTGCCGGCGGTCATCAAGGCATCCCAGACATTTAACGCCTTTTCCCCGGGAATGTAGAGCTCAAACCCGTCTTCACCGGTATACCCGGTCCGGGAAATGAGGCATTCAACACCGGCAACCTTTCCCATTGCTGCCCAGTAAAAGCCGATGGGTTCAAGGTCAATTGAGCAGATTTTCTTGAGGCAGGGCTCCGCCTTTGGTCCCTGAACCGCCAGTTGCGCCACCTCCTCGGTAATGTTCTCCAAGTGCACATCCCCCTGAAGATGCTCTTTGAGCCAGTTGGTATCCTTTTCGTTATTGGCACCATTGACCACCAAAAGAAAGTAATCCTCAAACCGGTAGACGACCAGGTCATCAACAATGCCACCATCAGGATAGCACATCACCGAATACTGGGCCTGATTTAAGGCAAGGGCAGCGGCGTCGTTGGTTGTCATCTTGTTCACAAAGGCAAGGGCATCTTTGCCCGATATTTTGATTCTGCCCATATGGGAGACATCAAATACACCCACCGCGGTGCGCACCTTTTGATGCTCAGGGATGATGCCCCGAAACTGTAAAGGCAAGTGGTAACCCGCAAACTCAACCATCTTGCCGCCAGCAGCAAGATGTCTCGGGTAAAATGGGGTCTTTTTTATCATAGATTTTAATAATATCATGAAAAACTATCCAGGTCAAGAAAACGCTCTTTATTTCTGACAGAAGTTAAGTGTATATAAAGATAAACAAAACTCAAGGCGTTAAATTAAGTTATGTATCGCAGTTTCAAAACTTAGCCGAGGATCAATTTTGCCGGGGGACAATCCCCGGGGTAATTTTGGTCTTGCTCGCGGTGTGATATGAAAGGTAAGTATGAAGGTGGGAATTGGGGCTGGTAGGAATGATTTATTAAGTATTTTCTTGACTTTGGGTTTTCAAAGGGGTATAATGAATTTATATAATGAAAAAAGAGTCTGCAATCGTTCGGTCCGGTTGAATAGACTCTAAAAAGAAGGTAAGCAATAAACGACCGAGGAGGAGACATAATGAAGAGTAAGGTAACGGTAATCACTCTGGTATGCCTCTTGGGACTGGCACTGGCTGGACCCTGGGCAACCACGAGCGATCTGAGCCAGGGTGAACCCCAGAAGGTAAAACTCTACTATGGCACCTATGGCTCAAACGACTATTTCTGGGGAACGGTTAACAGTTCGCTTCCGACAGATGCCTGGTTGTATCATAGCGAAATGCCAGGCAGAATGATGGACAACGCCTGTGCCACTGATGGCAACTATGTTTATGTCCTTGCTGGGTATGGTACAAGCAATGCCCTTTACCGGCATGCAATTGGCTCAACCACCTGGGAGACAAGAGCGTCCTGTCCGCTTGACATATCCAATGGTGGTGCTGGCATCATCGGTGATACGCTCTATTACTGTTCGGGTTATTCTTATGGGATGGGCGGAACGGTTGATACGCTGTTCAAGTACTGCATCAGCACCAATACCTGGACAAGTGGACCAGGACCTTTTACCGGTACAACCTATAACTGGCAGCCTTTAGTTCTGGTTTGTGGTGGCAAACTTTATTACATCAGCGGCTGTAACCAGCCGGGTGCGAGCAATCCCACCCGCAATGTCTGGTGTTATACACCTGGTGCTGGCTGGTCACAGGTTGCTGATATGAATAAGGGACGGGTTTTTGCAATGGGCTGTGTGTATCATGATACCATCTGGGTTACCGGTGGGGTCCGAAATGACACGGTGATCAACCACTCTGAATTCTACGATCCGGCTTCAAACACCTGGACAGTTGATACCACCATCTTTCCGCATATGCCGATTGCCACTTGGGGAGCGGCGAGTGGCGTTGTTGGTCAGACAATGTTTGTCCACTCTGGTGTGAGCGCGGCGATGCAGTTGATGGACACTACCCAGTACTTTGACTTCGGGACACGCACTTGGACAGTAACGCCCTCTGTTCTTCTCAAGGTTTATCGCAGCACCGGTGTGGGCAATGCCGATGGCAAGGCGGTGGTTTACGGTGGTTCTACTGGTGGATTTACCCCTACCGACACCTGCCAGTATGAGCAGATTACCACGGGCTATGCCGATGATGTTGGCGTGATTCAGATTGTTGCACCAGGAAGCATTATTCAACCCGGTAGCATCACCCCGAAGGCAAGGATAAAGAACTTCGGCACCAACCCTCAATCCGATATCCCAGTTTACTGCTGGATTGATTCTGCAGGAACCAGGGTTTACCAGCGCAGTGCCACCTATGCCGGACCTCTTGAGCCGGGTGCAACCGCGGATGTTGAATTTTCACCCCAGTGGACTGCGGTTGGCGGTACCTATAATGTGACGATGTTTACCGACCTTTCTGGTGATGAGAACCGTGCTAATGACACTCTGCGCGGCACTACCGAGGTGAGGTCGGCAAACCTTGTCTGGTATAACCGGACATCCGCTCCTTCGCCAGGCAGATACTGGTGTCCTGGAACCGGTGCAGTAAGAGACACGATTTATTTCTGCGGCGGCAGACAGCAGAACGCCACCTCGGTGCGCACTATCACCGCTTATGACATTCAGAATGATACCTGGATTACCTCTGGTTTACCTACCCTTTTAACACCAAGGCGGGCAGGTGCGGGCGGCAGAATCGGTAACAAGATTTATGTCGCCGGTGGACGCGATTCTTTAAGCACAACCTTGAATACCTGCGAGGAGTTTGATGTTGACACAAAGACGGTAACTGCGAAGGCAAATATGCCTGCTGGTGCTTGGGCATGTTGTGGTGCGGTAGCAAACAATAAACTTTATGTTATCGGGAACGAAAACAGGACCGGAACCACTTACGAATACGACCCAGCAACCAATACTTGGTCAACAAAGGCTTCTTGTCCTGTGGGTCGAGGTTGGGCGGCGGCAGTTGGAGCAGGTGGCAAGGTATATGTGTGCGGTGGTGCCGACCCATCTAATGCTGAACTTCGGGATTGCTGGGAATATAACCCGGCGACAAACACTTGGAGCCAGAAGGCGAATATGCCGGGCACCCGGATATATCATACGGCAGTAGCATATCAGGATACTATTATCTATGTCCTTGGTGGCTCTGTTACCGGTTCAACACCTGCTGATAACCTGGTTTATCGCTATCATATCCCCTCCAATACCTGGAGAACCGAGACCCCAATGAATACCCGCCGTGGCTGGGAAATGGCTAATGTGGTTGGCGGTTCCATCTGGGTTGCCTATGGTTCTGACTGTACCACTCCTACATATCTTACCAACCTTGAGGAAGGTATCATTCCGATGAGCGGGATTGAGGAGTACAGGTTAGATTTAGGTGAAGGGTATGCGATTGATGCGGTAACGCCTGCTAAGGGTCGTGCACTGTTGAGGTTTACCGTGCCGAAAACAGGAAGGGTTGCACTCGGTGTCTACAACGCAACCGGTTCGCTTGTGAAGATGCTTGTTAACAGCGATTTCCAGCCTGGTTCTTACTCAGTTACCTGGGACCGCAAAGATGCTCAGGGCAGACCGGTTGCTGCAGGGACCTATTTCTACCGTCTGACTATTGACGGCAGGTCGGTTTCTGCCAAGGCGATACTTCTTCAGTAAATACCTCCTAAATCAACTGGGCTGCCCGAAAGGGCAGCCCAGTTTTATTTTTACTCCAGCGGCAGGGCTCGAACCTGCGACCCTCCGGTTAACAGCCGGATGCTCTACCCATTGAGCTACGCTGGAATTAACTTAATATAATTAAGATTCAAACTAAAATCAATCTTTGCGAATAAGGGCAAATTTGGCAACCGATTTGCCAAAGGTGGTGTTAAGTACAGCGAGGTAGAGTCCAGAACTAACTGGTTTGTTATTCTCATTTCTTCCATCCCAGAAGGCACCCATCTTTACGAGCGTCTCTTTATCTTTGTATTTTCCGATTGCCAAACCAATAGTGTTTAATTCAATGGTTTTAATCTTTATGCCGCTAACCGTATAGATAGTAATTGATGCTTGAGGGGTGGGGCGGTGAAAGTTGATGGCAAAATAAAGCGTTTCGTGTTCTCCGAGAATGAACGGATTAGGATAAATCAGAGCTATCTGGTCTCTGAGAAGTGGGTGAGAAACCGGATGGTAGAGTTTGAATGCAGAGTCAACGCGGGGGACGCCAAAGCCGAATGTGCAACTCTTTACCGATAAAGTAGCGGTTGAGAAGAGTGCGGCTTTGATTGATTCGGCGCTCCAATTGGGATGCGCCTCTTTCAGGAGAGCACAGCAACCGGCAATGAGTGCAGTAGCACAGGATGTGCCCACACTGCCTTCAAGAAAGTTTACTGAATCAGGTGCGACAACCGCAACTGTATCAGAAAGGGCAACAAGGTCAGGTTTGATTCTGCCATCAGCAGTCGGACCAGTGCCAGTACCCCGCCAGGGCAAGAGGTTTCTTTCTACCCCACCACAGGTGATAACCCCTTCAGCATCTCCTGGTGCCACGATATAGGGTTTAGGCCAGGGGTATACGGTGGTGTCGCGGTTCCCCATCGCGGTAACGATGAGCATCCCCCTTTTTGCAGCAAGGTCACAAGCAATTGATATGGGAGCGGTTCTCCCATCAAACTCCTCATCCCGATACCAGCCGCGATAACCCAGTGAGGTAGAAACAACATCAGCACCGCATCTCTCTGCCCATTCAAGGGCCTGAATATAGGTGTCTTCTTCCATATTGTATTCATATGCCCGGCTACTTGAGGTTTTATAAAACTCGGTTTTGGCAACAATTAGGTCAACACCAGGGGCGATGCCCATTAGCGAATAGGGCTGGTAACCGGCAATGATTGATGCCATTCTGGTGCCATGATTGGGTTGTTCCGGAGAAAATTTAAGGGAATCTGATTCTTCCCAGAGGACATTATCATCGCCCCGCTTAAACCAGAGGCAGAAACTGTTGTCAGGACTGAGGTTTGGCGAATAAGAGAAACCGGTGGTATCGATGATGCCATTATCCTGCCAGGTTCTACCCAGATCAGTACTGGTCAATTGATGTAAAATACCGGCAGATTCATAGATGATTGTTATCTTAGAGTTTAAAGATAATGTGTAATTGCCTATTGTGAGAGCGCTATCAATGGTATAACCAGTATCCCAGTTTCTACCCCAGTCAAAGGAACGAGCAATTTTAAGTCTGGTAAATGGTAATTGAGATTTGTCCTGATAAATTAGAAACTTGATGGAATCGGCTGGGGTGTGTGAAAATAACTTTGGCATATGAGCACCATTGGAAACAATGTCCGCCTGGGGTGTAAAGTTCTCGCCACCGTCATCCGATTGGAGATGGATTATTCTGCCTGAATTTTTTGCACAGGCATAAATGTTTACCTCTCGATCTGGACCAGCGGTTATTTGTGGCGCAGTTATTGTTTCGGTGAGATTGATTTCAGTGAAGAGAAGCCAGTTGGGTTCAGGGTGATTGATTACCGCTTTACGAAAAACGATGGCTGAGTCGTTTTTGAGATAGGCGAGATAAAGGGTGTCCAAAAAGGTTGCTAATGAAGGCTGTTTACCAGTTCCGATTGTCAGCCGATTCGCCCACTGTGTATTGATGAGATAACCAAGGTGACAGGTAGGGGAGGCGCCTTGGTGTAAATCGATTTCGGTGAAGGCAAGATAGGTAACCGAATCCTTTACACGCATACAAAGATTTTCATAGGTGTAGTAATAGGGCCGAGAGATGGTAATTGGTATTGCGGAAGACCAATTTGCACCTCTGTCGGTAGAAAATGAATAGAATACCGCCCGGACCGGCAGGTTGTAAGTGTAGTTGAAACTGTCAGCAACAAAGGCAAGGATGGCATTATTACCGTTAAGGCTTAATACCGGATCTTTAACCAGTCCAAGATAGCGGAGAGTATTAATTGGTTCAGGTGTTGAATTGCCCTGGGCGATATAGAAATTGTCACCAGAGATGAAATCGTATTGTTTTATTATTCTCAGGTTTTTTACGGCGGTATGTTTTAGTTTTAGACCGGTGTCAAAAAGTGCAAGTCTAACCCCAGAGCCGAACCAGCCTTGAAAGAAGATTTCCGGCACACCCAACATCTGTGCCTGATCCCAGGCGGCACCATAAAATCTGTGAGCATCGGCGCTGTCAACCTTGCGCAGAGTCCGAGCCGCTTGGGGTTGTTTTATCGGGACGGTCATATCCAACTCAGTTTCAGACCTGGTCGCTACAGGCGTGATGGAATAAACAAATGGGAGCCAGTAGACCTTTGGCACCATTTCTGGGGGCATATCAAAACTGGCGGCATTGAGCCAGTTGGACACTGTGCGTAATCGCGCACCCATTGCCTCAATCTGACGGACATAATCCTCTCTTACCGGTAGGTCATCAAAATCATAGCCATTAATCTGCTCATTCTGGCGGCGTTGCCACTGAACAGCGGTTGCAGTTTGTTCCAGTTGGGCAACTGCTGCCTGATACTGTTCTTGAGTGTAGATGCCTTTATCAGTGAAAAATACCCAGACTTTGTTGGTCTTTGTACTCGGGGGCGCGGTTTTCTCCTGGGTGCGCACAAATACAGGAGTAGTAAAAATAAGTAAGAGGTGAACAAGTTCGTACATTAATGAAATTAAAATACCCCGCGCAGGAATTGAACCTGCAACCCACGGATTAAGAATCCGTTGCTCTGCCAGGTTGAGCTAGCGGGGCGCACAATTGTTCCTTAAACCTGCGCCCGGCGCGACTCGAACGCGCAGCCTACGGGTTCGAAGCCCGGCGCTCTGTCCAGTTGAGCTACGGACGCAAATTCAGGGTGAGTGAGGGGACTTGAACCCCCAACATCCTGAGCCACAGTCAGGTGCTCTAACCAAGTTGAGCTACACTCACCAGATGCAATTGGTCTCATTAAATTTCCTTTTTCTATTATAGTGGAATTTGCCTTTTTGTCCACTTCGGCATTTGACTTTGGCTTGTAAGGGAATATTATTTTAAAATTATAATCAAAGGAGTAACTCTATGACCAAAACAAGAGAGATTAAGAGAATACTTGTGACCGGCGCCGTAGGGCAGATTGGTTCGGAACTGACACTGGCGCTGCGCCAGCGCTATGGTGCCGAAAATGTTATCGCCACCGGTAGAAAGACCCAGCCGAGTAAAGAGCTCTTGGAGTCGGGTCCGTTTTATTTTATTGATGTCACCAAGCGGGAAACGATAGAGGAGGTGGTCAAGAAGCACAACATTGATACCATCTTTCACCTCGCAGCAATTCTTTCGGCTGCGGGTGAGAAGAATCCGCAACTTGCCTGGGATGTGAATATTAACGGGCTTTACAATGTCCTTGAGGTGGCACGGGAGCACAATATGGCAAGGGTAATTGTGCCCAGCTCCATTGCCGTTTTTGGACCGGAGACCCCGCGGCAGAACACACCAAACGAAACCATTCTCAAACCGCGCACAATGTATGGAATCACCAAAGTTGCTGGCGAACTTCTTGGCGATTACTATTTCCGGCGGTTTGGGGTGGATGTGCGCGGCTTGCGTTACCCTGGGATTATCTCCAATGTTACCCTGCCCGGTGGCGGGACAACCGATTATGCGGTGGAAATTTTTTATGCGGCGATAAAATTCAGGAGTTACAAGTGTTTTCTCCGGGCTGATACCAGGTTACCGATGATGTATATGCCCGACTGTATTAAAGCCACCATAATGCTGGCTGAAGCACCCATTGAGAAACTTAGGCATCACTGCGACTTCAATGTTACCGCAATGAGTTTTTCTGCTGAGGAGTTGGCTGCCGAGATTAAGAGGCACATCCCTGAGTTTGAGGTTACCTATGAACCCGACTTTCGCCAGGCGATTGCCGATTCCTGGCCTGAGTCAATTGATGATTCAGCAGCAAGGGAGGAATGGGGATGGCAGCCTGATTATGACCTGAAGGCGATGGTCAAGGATATGCTGGAGACTTTAGGTAAAAGGCACAAGGAGGGAAGGTTGGGCTGGCCTCTTCAAGGGGCATAGCCGTTTTTAATGGGAGACATTCGCAAAGAGCAGGCAGAACAGGCGGTGCCGATTGATAAGGTTGGGGTGAAGGGTTTGCGCTATCCGATTGTCCTTTTGGACAAGGCGCACCGTAAGCAGCACACGATTGCAACAATCAGTATGTTTGTTGACCTCCCCAAGGAGCAAAGGGGAACATTTATGGGCAGGTTTGTGGAGATTCTCAACCGGTATCACCGGGAGATTGATGTTCATAAGATAGGAACTATTCTCAAGGAGATGCGGGAAAGGCTGGGTGCAAATTCTGCCCATCTGGAAATGGATTTTCCCTATTTTGTGGAAAAGAAGGCACCAATCTCAGGGGTCCGTTCGCAGATGGATTATCGCTGCTGGATCAACGCCAGTTTGAAGGATAGGTTTCGGCTGCGGTTAGGTGTCGCGGTGCCGGTGACGACGCTCTGTCCCTGTTCAAAGGAGATGTCGGGAAAAGGTGGGCACAATCAGCGGGCAGAGATAAGGGCGGTGGTAGAGTTCAAGGGTTTTCTCTGGATTGAGGATTTGATTGACATCCTTGAAGAGTGCGGTTCAAGTGAGGTTTATTCACTCTTGGAGCGGGAGGATGAAAGGCATTTAACTGCCCAGGCTTTTGACAATCCGGCTTTTGTTGAGGATGTGGTGCGCAATGTTGCCAAAAGGCTTGACGTCCATCCTTTGATAACCGGATATGAGGTGGAGGTGGAGAGTTTTGAGTCCATCCATCACCACGAGGCTTATGCCTACATCAGCAGGTTTTGAGATTTGAAGACCCTTTTGGTTGACTGCTATCTGCGCGACTCTGAACCGAAAATGAAGTTTTATCGGGAGATGTGCGGAGCGCATTCAGAAATTTTTGAGGTGAAACTTGCGGATTGGAATCCGGGGTTCAATCTCACCGGGTTTGATGCGGTGGTATTATCAGGTTCGCAATGGATGATTTCTGAAGATGAGCCGGATGAGGAATTAAAGGGTTTTATCAGAAAGATTAAGATTCCGACACTGGGCATATGTTTTGGACATCAGTTGCTTGCCTGCTCATTTGGCGCTGTGGTGAAAAGGGGAGAGGGGTTTATTGAAAGGGATGAGACTATTGAGATTGTGCAAGATTGGGAGATATTTAATGGTTTTGATGGAAAAGTGGTGATGCGCGAGAGCCATCAAGAGTATGTTACACCAGAATCAATTAAGGAAATTGGCTGGCAAATTGGCGCCGTTTCTTCCTCCTGTCCGGTTGAGGCGATTCGCCATCCTGATCTGCCCCTATACGGTGTCCAGTTCCATCCTGAGCGGTCAGGTGTAAGTGGTAAGAGGCTTTTTGCCAATTTTTACCGGTTTATCCTCTATAAAGGAACGAAGTAACGCCAAAGGTTGTCTACCTATAGGTATACAAAATTGGTTTGGTAAAATCGGGGTTAAGTTTCGTATTTAGATGCATTAACAGATATTTTTCGTTTTTGATGACCCCAACCCCGGGGTAATCCCTCGAGAGATTTTTTCAAGCCCTTTTCATATGGGTCTTGAAACAGGTTTTTCCTTAGGGTGTTGGTTGATCTCCTCAGTTTTATCGGATGTTTATTTCAACCCTGCTTTGGAAATTTCTTTGTTGACTTAAATTATTGCCAGGTTATAATTTCTGTGGAAGAGGCAATAGTTTGCTTAGTTGGTAAAAAACAGTAAAAGAGAGGAGTTTATGCAACTACCGGTGAGGTTCAGGTCTTTGTCCTATCTTTTCATTGCCCTTGCCTTATTTTGCGGCACGGCATTATCCAATACCCAAAGGACAATGGGGCTCATTTACCGGGATTCCTCCTCTACAGAATTGGGTTATACGCTATTTCAACCACAATACTATAATGTTACCTATCTGATTGATATGGATGGTATGCTTGTTCACTCCTGGACAGGAAGGTACAACCCCGGTCTTTCGGTTAATCTCTGTGAAAACGGGCTGCTTTTGCGCACCTGCGCTATTGATAATTATTTCGGTGCCCTTGGCGGCAGGGTTGAACTGGTTGACTGGGATGGTAATGTTGTCTGGTCTTACAACTATTCAAATTATAATGTTTGCCAGCATCACGATGCAATAATGCTGCCCAATGGCAATATCCTGATGATTGCCTGGGAGCGGAAGACACGCTCCGAAGCAATTGCTGCAGGTAGAGACCCCAATCTACTGATACCAAACGCTCTCTGGCCCGACCATTTGGTTGAGGTTGACCCGGATAACAATGGAATTGTCTGGGAGTGGCATCTGTGGGACCATCTGATTCAGGATTACGACTCCACCAAGGCAAATTATGGCAACCCCCGTGAGCATCCTGAATTGGTTGATATCAACTTCACCCCTGGCGGACCGCAATCAGACTGGAACCACTGCAACAGTGTCGCCTATAACCCGGAACTTGACCAGGTGGTAATAAGTTCACGCCATCTTTCCGAAATATGGGTCATTGACCACAGCACAACGATAGAAGAGTCTCGAAGTCATTCCGGTGGCAGGTATGGCAAGGGCGGTGATTTGCTCTATCGCTGGGGTAACCCTGCTTCCTATCGTCGGGAGGGAACGATTCCTCAGACCCTTTTTGTCCAGCATGATGCCCAGTGGATTGCACCAGGCCTTCCCGGCGCTGGTAATATGCTGGTTTTTAACAATGGAACCGGTCGGAATATGGGGATGTATTCAAGTGTTGATGAGTTTGTGCCACCGATGGACTCTCTTGGATTTTATCATCTGGGTGAGGACTCTGCCTACGGACCAGAGGCACCGGTCTGGCGGTATACCGCCACACCCCGGGAAAGTTTATATTCGCCCTTTATGTCCGGGTGCCAGCGTTTGCCCAATGGCAACACCCTTATCTGTGATGCCGGAAAAGGGACATTTCTTGAGGTTACTTCAGAAGGCAGATTGGTCTGGAAATATATTAATCCGGTAACAAGCAGGGGTCCACAAGAGCAGGGTCAGGTTCTTCCCCGTGGTTCAAATTCGGTTTTTAAAGTACGCAGGTATCCGCCTGATTATCCTGGTTTGGCTGGTCGCAACCTTGACCCGATTGGACCGATTGAGACCTATCCGCAAGGGGTTTACGAGCAACCGGCTCATAACCTCGGTCAAGGTTTATGCCCGGCAGTGGTGCATAGTTTTATCACTTTGAGCGGTGCTGAATCAGCAGAACTGGTTGATATTACTGGCAGGATGAGGATGCGGCTTACTATGGGCAAAAATGATATCAGGCATCTGCCAGCGGGAGTTTATTTCGTTGTTACTCAGGGCAATCCTAAGGGCGAGAAGGTAATTGTCAGGCGGTAATTCAGGCTAAAAGGTCGTGCCCAACTGGAAGTGTGGTTCCCAACCCGGGCGGGCTTTGTCAAATCCGTAGCCGAAGTCAAAGCCAATTAGACCGAGCATAGGTATTTCAAGACGAACACCGATTCCGGCGCCACGCTTCAGGTCCGAAAGACTGAACTGCGCAGGTGAGTCCCAGGTGTTGCCGGCATCAAGAAATGCGAGAAATGTCACTTGAGGATTGAGCCTTAAGCGGTATTCAAAAGAAAACAGGGCAAGCATCGTGCCACCAACAGGATATATGCCATCATAAGGACCAACAGTTCGTTCGCCATAGCCGCGGATACCATCAGGACCAGTGCCACCAGGATAAAACCTCTCTGAAAGTGGAATTGTATCGGCAGCGGTGAAGCCTGTAATATAGCCAAAACGCGTCCTGCCTTTTATGCCAAATTTCCAGAAAAGGGGCAGATGCTGGGTCAAATCAATTGTATGGCGGTGAAAGCGGATGTCCCAGAATGAGAGGTTGAGGGTATACGATATGGCAGAACCGGTGAGCGGGTTGTAGATGTAGTCACGGGAGTCGCGCGTGAGGGTAACTGATGGCAAGAATGATGTTTTATGGACGGTATCGCGATAGACATTGAACAGTTTTGAGGGTTTATAACCAGAACTGATTGAAGCGGGCGGCACATAGCCATCGCTAAGCCTGAGAGACAGGTAGGCTCGGGTATAGTCAAGGGCAAGCGGGCGTGAGAATGATAGACCGCCGCCGATTTCCTGCTTGTTGTAGTAGTCATAGTCACGGGTTAGATATGAGGCATCGAAACCGGCTGAGGTCGGGGTGTCAAAAAGCCAGGGTTCAGTAAAACTCAATTCAAAGTTGGTCTTCTTGCCGCCCTTTTCCAGTTTCAGTCCGGAACGCCAGCCCCTGCCTAAGAGGTTGGGCTGCTGGAGTTCAATGTAGCCGGTCAGTTTGTCCTGCGCCGAATAGGTGATACCGGCACCAATCGTGCCAAAGAAACTTTTTTCCTTAACCTTATAGATGAGGTCAATTGTACCCAATGTATCAACCGGTCGATAATCAATTGCGACATCGTCAAAGAAGCCGAGATTAAAGATATCGCGCTGGGAGCGCTGGATTTCAGAGCGTTTAAAGACATAACCAGGAAGGGAGCTGATTTCACGGCGAATCACTTTATCTAAGGTTTGCTGATTGCCTTCAATTTTCACCAGACGCACAAGCGCGGGTGAGCCTTCATTGATTTCATAGGTGATGTTGACGGTATCGCCAACGATTTCTTCAACTGGGGTGACCTGCGCATAGATATAACCCTCTTCAGCGTAAATAGCGGAAATTTCACTCAGTGTTGCCTGAGCAAGTTTTATGTTATAGACACCGCCGGGGCGATAGCGGACAATCTTTTTCAGGCGGGTGGAGTCGATTACTGAATCGCCGACGAATTGATATTTGCCGAAATAGTATTTTTCCCCTTCATCTATGTAAATGTTAATATCAACCCAGCCGCGGTCGAACTTCATATCGTAATCAAGCACCTTGGCATCAATGAAACCACGCTGTTTGTAGAAGTCGACAATACGATCAAGGTCTTTAATAAACTCCTCTTCTTTCAAGAGACCCTTCCGATACCAGGTTTTCTGGCGGTTGGTGAGTTTAATTTCAATTTGAGGGTCGCTAAATCGTTCGTTGCCAAAGATTTCGATATTGCGAATTCTCACCGGGTCACCTTCGTCAATCTGGAATGTCAGGATTACTTGCCCCGTTGAGTCAGGAGGCGTTTGTTTGGTGGAGAGCTTAACCAACAGAAAACCTTTCTCTTTGTAGAATTTCAGAATTTCCTGTTCCCAATCAAATATCTTTTTGGCGGTAAGGATTTCCCCTTCCTTGAATTTTACCTTTGTCTGCAGGTCCTTTTTCTTTACCCGACGATACCCTTCAAACCCAACATTCTTGAGTTTAGGATATTCCTCAAGGATAAAGGTGAGTTTGACGCCGTCAGCAAGCATAGTGGTTTCAGCGCGAACTTGCGAGAACAGACCCAGTTCATAGATTTTTCTGATGGCACTGGCGAGCGCGGAGCGAAAACCGCTGGGCGTATAGATTTGCCTTTCTAACAGTCCGGAAGTGCGGATGACCAGATTTTCGTCGGTGTGCTTCGTTTTGGCAGAGATGTTTAAGAGCACAATTTTACCAGTATCAGTTGGAATCTGAAGGGTAAGCAGGAGCGCCAGGAGGAATGACATCATTCCTGAACCGGCGCGCCTGCTTCAGTTGCCGCTTCTTTGAATATCAACCTCTCCCCATCCCGGTCAACAAGGATGTTGGGATTATTGGCAAACCCTCCTTTGAGGAGCTCCTCAGCGAGAGGGTCTTCAAGGAGTCTTCGCAAGGCGCGTTTTATCGGACGGGCACCGTACTGCGGGTCAAACCCCTCCTGAACCAAAAGTTCCTTTGCCGCGGGTGTTAATTGAATGGTTATTTTCTTCTCCTTGAGACGGGAGGAAAGTTCCCGTAGCTGGATGTCGACGATCGCCTCCATCTGGGGGCGGTCCAGCGGTCTGAAGACAATTACCTCATCCACCCGGTTGAGAAACTCAGGTCGGAATACCCGTTTGACCTCGGTCATTACCTTGTTGCGGATATTTTCATAGTTGACCTCAGGGGTGGTAGAGGTAAAGCCGATGCCGGAAAGTCCGCGGATTTCTGTAGAGGCGATGTTTGATGTCATTATTATGACCGTATTCTTAAAGTTGACCTTTCTGCCCAAAGAGTCGGTAATCTGGCCATCGTCAAGAATCTGTAGGAGGATGTTGAAGACATCAGGGTGTGCTTTTTCAATTTCATCAAACAGAACAACCGAATACTGCTTCCGTCTGACCTTTTCGGTCAGCTGCCCGCCTTCCTCATATCCGACATAACCAGGAGGCGCGCCGACAAGGCGAGAGACATTAAATTTCTCCATATACTCTGACATATCAAAGCGGAGAAGCGCCTCCTCGTCACCAAACAGGAAACGGGCAAGGACACGGGCAAGCTCGGTCTTGCCGACGCCTGTTGGACCAAGGAAGATGAATGAACCAATCGGGCGGCGAGGGTCTTTAACACCGGCGCGGGAGCGGCGAATCGCCTTGGCAACAGCGGTGATGGCATCGTCCTGACCGACAATCCACTGCTTGAGTTCTTCTTCCATTCTCAAAAGCCGGGTGGACTCTTTTTCCTCAAGTTTAGCAAGGGGCACCGATGTCCAGGAGGAAACAACATAAGCGATGTCCTCTTCGGTAACCACCGGGAAACTGCCTTTCTTTTCCCACTCCTTGCGCTTCCGTTTAAGGTACTCAGTCAACTTCTTCTGTTCATCGCGCAACTCCGCCGCCTTCTCAAACTCCTGGCGCCGAACCGCCTCCTCCTTGGCACGGGTGATCTTTTCAATCTTGCGTTCAATCTCGTCAAGTTCAGGGTTGATTACCGGACGCATCAGTTTCACCCTTGAGCCGGCTTCGTCAATAACATCAATCGCCTTGTCTGGCAAAAAGCGGTCGGTGATGTAGCGGTCAGCAAGATAGGCAGCGGCGTAAAGTGCGCTGTCTTCATAGGTAACATTATGGTGCAGTTCATATTTTTCCCGCAGACCCTGGAGAATCTGGACCGTCTCAGCAACTGTCGGCGGTTCAACCATAATCTTCTGGAAACGACGCTCCAGCGCAGAATGCTTTTCAATATAGCGGCGATACTCCTCTGGCGTGGTAGCACCGATGACCTGAATTTCACCCCTTGCCAGCGCCGGCTTCAGTATGCTGGAGGCGTCAATGGCACCTTCAGCAGCACCGGCGCCAACAATGGTGTGAATCTCATCAATGAAGATGATGCAGTCACCATGGTGCTGGATCTCGTTGAGAATTGACTTGAGCCTTTCCTCAAATTGACCGCGGTATTTTGTGCCGGCAACAATTGCTGCCATATCCAGCGCCAAAACCCGTTTGTTCTTTAACACATTGGGAACACGACCGGCAACAATCCGCTGCGCGAGTCCTTCAACAATGGCGGTCTTGCCTACGCCGGCTTCGCCAATCAAGACTGGATTGTTTTTCTTTCTCCGGGCAAGAATCTGAATGATGCGCTCGATCTCCTTTTCCCTGCCGATGATGGGGTCAAGTTTGTCCTCGCGAGCAAGCTGGGTAAGGTCACGGGAGAAGTAGTCCAAAGCCGGTGTTTTTGACCTGCCTTTGGGTGCACCGGTCGTTTTGTCACCACTCAAAAGCCTGATTGTCTCCTGACGGACAAGGTCAATGTCAACACCAAGCGATTGGAGCACCTGGCAGGCAACTCCTCGCTCTTCGCGCAAAAGCCCAAGGAGGAGATGTTCTGTTCCCACATAGGAGTGGTTCATCTTCCGCGCCTCATCAACCGCATAGTTAAGCGCTGACTTTGCCTCCTGGTTCAGGGGCACATCACCCAAAACCAGGGTTTCAAATCCAGTGGGAACGGCATTTTCAACCGCCCGGCGCAGGTCGTCAAGGTTGATGCCAAGGTTGGTTAATACAACCGCCGCAACCCCTTCCCCCTCTTTAACTATTCCCAAAAGGATATGTTCGGTGCCGATATAGTCGTGATGAAGCCTCACCGCCTCCTGGCGGGCATAGTTCATTACCTTACGAACCCTTTCAGTAAACCTTTCCTGCATATTCTCGTTTATATTTTAAGTAAAAGTTTTTAAAAGTCAACTTCACATTTTCTTCATCCATATTAATTAGACACCGCTCAAACCCCTATGGTTTCTGTTTTAGCGGACTTTGACCAGGGAGACAGCCTTGGAATCGGGTGTGCGGGCAAAGTAGATACCGGCAGGTAGTGAAGATAGATTCCAGACCGCGGTTCCTGAACCAGGGTAAAAGGTCGCTACCTGTCTCCCGGTTATGTCAAATAAGGCTATTTGCACAGGCGTAGCGGTTTTGACCAAGAGATGGTTTTGAAACACCCTCGGTAAAATGGTCAATCTGGGCGCCGAACTTTCACTTAGAGGTTTTTCGGCAATGCCGGTCGGGGCAAATAGCCAGTCAAGCATCAAACCCATCAGTTGGGTTCGGGTCCAGTATTGGGGTCGTGATGCCGGGCGGTTAACCGCCTCAAATCCAAAGCCAAGGAAAATGACCTTGGCACCGAAGGGGGCTTCTCTTCTGATGCCGGCGCCAAGGTTGGTGACGGTGTCATAAACCATAAAAAGGGTTGCATTGGAAAGGGGTAGGATAATGTCCCTTGATGTCTGATTGTTGGCGCCATTACCACCTGCAGTGGCGGTGCCGATGACATTGCGACCAAGCGAGTCTGAGCGGTTGCCAAAGGCAAGAAACCCGCTATAGCCTGAAGAGTCAAACCGGCAGCCAATGATATTTTCAAGAAAATGGGTTCCAGCAAGTTCCTCAGCGATGTTCTGACCGGTTAAGAGCAGGTTACCGCCCCGCAGAATAAAGTTGGCAAGGCTTTCCTGGTCGGAAACAGGAACGGTCTGGGTCCTGGTGTTGCCCGTGAACCAGATAACGGTCCTTTTCTCGAGTCTGTCAAACAGGTCATAGGGAACAGGACCCTGACTCGGCTTTTTCCACAGGCACCAGGAGACATTTAGACTGTCAAGGCTTGAGGTGTAATAACTGCTGTAATTTTCAAGGCTATCATTATTGACAATCATCACCTCGGCAGGTGAGGTTAAGAGGACAATGTTTGTGTCCCCGGTAAGGGGGATGGTCCAAGAGCGCCGGTAATAGGGCGGTTCTGGTTCAATCGTAACCCTGAAGGTTGAGTCAATCAGGTTGAGTGAAAATCCGCCGGAGCGATTGGTCAGGCAGGAGTCCCACACCGTTGTGTCATTCCCAAGGTATGCCTTGACCCAGGCAAGAATTGGTATTGACGAAACAGAGTCAAGGAGAAGACCGGAAAGGGTAAATCTGCCATAGACCTTGATATTGGCAAATATGGAATCGTTTTTGGGGTTACTATCGCCGGTAAAGTAAGCCCAAAACCGGCGAACCCCGCGCTCCAGGGCTACCGGTGGGAAGGATAGGGTGTCTTGATCCTCGGGCGGAAATCCTGCAATCTCTCTTTGTTCTTCGTAACCGCTGTCAACCCGGCAATGGACATAACCAGAAACCGGGGTCAAGCCGACATTCTCTATCGGAAATTTTGGGGTGACAGTATCGCCCTCAATGTAGAAGCCGCTTGGGCTCGGTGAAATAAACTCATATAGGCATAGGTCGTTGGGATAAATCGTATCAAACAGCACATCCAGACCCATAAAGTCAAGATAGGTTGAGACCCAGGTCTGGTCCTGAGTATTTGGGTCGGTCCAGGTTGCCGGAATGCCACCGTCAAGGTCGGTGTCCCTCATCAGAAGGGTGTCGGTGAGATACTGATGAATCTCCCAGTGTGCCTCGTTATGACCAATTTCTGCTGCCGCCCGGTAGGCATTGGCAAGCCAGATGTTATGGGAGCAGTTCCAGGTTCCTGATGGGTAAAACCCAGGAAGGGATTCGGCATAGGTCTCTATCCAGGCTTTGCCGGCAAG
>JBDRUF010000005.1:40744-59008 GCA_039801245.1 candidate division WOR-3 bacterium | reverse complement strand
TTACCTCAGCCAAGATTGCTGATGGCACGATTGTGGCGGCAGATTTGAACCAGATGGGTGCAGGTTCAGGTCAGGTCTTGAAGTGGACCGGCTCTGCCTGGGCACCAAGAAATGACAGCGTTGGTCAAAGTGACAACGCCTGGGTGCGCGGAACGCCTGACTCAGTACTTTTTACCATCAGACGCCTTGGCATCGCCCGTGGCGGTGCAGGCAATATGCTTTACGGCGATTATAGGTATACTCATACCAACCTTGGGGTTGCCTGCACCACTGGCACATCAGGGCAGAATTATTTCTACTGCACGGTTGCCGGTGGGTTTGGCAACAGGGCGAGCGGCGGTGTTGCCACGGTTGGTGGCGGTTCCTCCAACACGGCGAGCGGCTATTTTGCCACGGTTGCCGGGGGGTACCAGAATACGGCGAGTGACTCTTTTGCCACGGTTGCCGGCGGCTGGCAGAACACGGTGAACTACGATTTTGCCGCTGTTGCGGGTGGGAGAAATAACATAGCGAACGACAAGGCTACCACGGTTGCTGGCGGCGAAGCCAACAGGGCGAACGCCTATGGTGCCGCGGTTGGCGGCGGCGCATTCAACACAGCGAGCGGCTATTATGCCACGGTTGCCGGCGGCTATGCTGATACCTCTGCTGGCACTTACAGTTTCACCACAAACTGGCATTCGGTAGTTCCTTCCGAGTATTCCAACTCCGCCGCATTTAACGGTCAGACCGCAACCGCTTCAACCCAGTTACGCTGTGGTGTGCTTTCCAAGGCATCGGGCTCATTCACGATTGACCATCCGCTTGACCCCTATCGCAAGATTCTCAACCACTACTTCATTGAAGGACCGGAGATGAGAAATATCTATGAAGGCAGTGTTATCCTTGATGCCTCGGGCAGAGCCGAGGTAAAACTGCCTGACTACTTCTCCGCGCTTAACCGCAACCCGCACATCCAGTTGACCGGAGTTGGCACATACGAAATCTATGTAGTTGAGGATGTAAAAGACAACCGGTTTGTCATTGGTGGCAAGCCTGGGACAAAGGTCTACTGGCTTGTTACTGGCGAGCGGCAGGATGTCTCAGCCGAGGCAACAAGGAGGATGATGCCGGTTGAACAACCAAAGACCGGTGAACTTGCAGGTAGGATGCTTGATGATGACTTCCTTGCTGGCTGTATGCTCCAACTGGAGCGCGAGGGCAAGGCGTCTGGTCTTGACTTCCGCACTCCTGCTGGCAGAGCCCGCTACGAAAGAATGAAGAACCCGCCCAGAATGGAAATAGAAAAATAAAGAAAGGTAGTGGGTAACTTAAATCAAGAACTGGTGATTTTAGCGATGTAATTTCTGAACTCTTGCTGAAGACGCCGGGTTATTGGTCCAGGTTTCCCAAGACCGATAGTTTTTTCGTTGACCATTACAACCGGCACAATCTCCCAGGTGGTACTGGTGACAAAGATTTCATCCAGTTCTAAAATTTCCTTCTCCGCAATTGGGGTTTCGCTAACTGGCAGATTAAGCCTCTGGCAGAGTTCAAGCACAACCGTGCGGGTAACACCAGGCAAAATGTGGTTGTTGAGCGGATGGGTAAAAACAGCGCCTTTTTTCACAAAGAAGAGGTTGGTATGGGTTCCTTCGGTTAAAATGCCATTGCGGACAAACAGCGCCTCAGCCGCGCCCGCCTCTTTTGCTGCCTGACGGGCAAGAACACTGGGTAGAAGTCCGATTGATTTGATGTCGCAGCGTTGCCAGCGGATATCAGGAACAGTAATTACCCTGATGCCCTGTGCGCGTTCAGTTTCTGGCTGGACAATCGGCATTACCGAGATGTAGAGAGTCGGGATAACATCGTTAGGCGGGAAGAGGAGATTCCGCTCCCAGACACCTCGGGTCGCCTGAATGTAGAAAAACACATCCCTCCCCTGGAGTTGATTACGTTCAAGCAACTCAAGGCAGATTTCCCCGATCTCATCAACATCAGGCAGTTCAATTCTGACCGCGAGGAGGCTGTTTTTAAACCTTGTCAGGTGGTCTTTGACCCTAAAAAGTTTGCCAGAATAGGTGCGCATAACCTCATAGACCCCATCGGCAAAATAGAAACCTCTATCATCAGGCGAGATGCGCGCATGTTTCTTGGGAAGGATTGCACCCAAAGGGTTTTCCGCAGAACGGAGATAGCAGAAGTCGTTTTCGTTCATTTTTAATAATCTATTTGGAGAGAAGGATAAGTCAACGATTGAAATTGAGTTTCTCTCCAATAGGCTTATCATAAGTTTTTATGAGGATAAGAATCATCGGTGCGGAATCGCTTGGCGTCAGGAGTATGTGCTGTGTTGTTGAAACTGCTAATCGGCGGGTAGTAATTGACCCGGGGGTGGCACTGGCGCCATTGCGCTTCGGACTCCCACCCCATCCAGTGGAACTGAAAAGGGCAGCGGAGATCCGCGATGAAATCTTAACGGAAATTGGTGCTGCGACCGATATTGTCATCAGCCATTTTCACGGCGACCATGCACCCTTGGCAGAACCCGACCCTTCGCAGGTCCCGTTATTAGATTTTATTAATCACTTGGGTGGTGCTAAAATCTGGGTCAAGAGCAGGCAGGGAAACACGAGATTGATGGATAAAAGGTTCGGGGATTTTGTGCGGTTGCTCGGTGAGCGGGTTTTTGATGCTGATGGCAAGAATGATGGCGAACTTGCTTTTTCTCTACCCGTCCTCCACGGAAAAATGGGGAGAGGAACGGTAATGATGACTACGGTAGTTGATAGCGAGATGTGTTTTGTTCATGCCTCAGACATTCAACTCCTTGATGACGAAGCCGTTTTTAGAATACTCTCTTGGAGACCTGATATTGTCTTTGTTGACGGACCGCCGATTTATCTCGGCTTGCAACCTATTGAGCACCAGCGGGCAATTGAAAACGGGCTCAAACTGGCAAGAGGGGTTGAAAGGCTGATTGTTGACCACCACCTCTTGCGCTCCGCAACCGGTCTTGAGTGGCTCAGGCAGATAGGTGATGAAAGTGGCAATCGGGCAATCTCCGCTGCGGAGTGGGATGATAAAAAACCTTTACTTCTTGAGGCGCACCGCCGGGCTTTATTTCGAGCGGTTAATCACGGTAAAAGTGAAACTTGACATTTGCTGATTCGGCAATATAATAAATTGCACGGGCATACAAATGGTTAGGTATATTTTTTGTCATTTTAGATTGAATCGAGGTTGCATTCCGAGAGGAGTTTTTATTTTCTAAATAGAAGGAGGTTACGATGGCTAAATTTTTCTCCCCAAGAAAGGGACCGCTTCCTTTAACTTTTTTCCTTCTTTTTTTGCTGAGCGGTCTGGCTTTCGGACAGATTGAAGTGTGGAGTTCGCGTTATAACGGTGATGCCGATACCTGGGATGAGGCCGTAGCAATGGTCGTGGTCCCTGATGGTAATGTAGTGCTCACCGGTAATAGTGGAGGGACAGATGGCACCTTTGATATCGTCACCGCCAAGTTTTCCAGTTCCAACGGTGAGATTATCTGGGCAAGGCGGTGGCGGGCTTTCAACGGATCCTGGGAGAATGGACGGGCACTCGCCTGCGATAATATGGGGAATATCTTTGTTGTCGGCTTGACCGTAAGATTAGGGGTTGATACCGACTATGTGACAATCAAATACCGCGCGGATGGCACCGAGTTATGGGTAAGGCGGTATAATAACGGCAGAAGGGATGTGCCCGTTGCGGTTGTGCCGGATGAAGTGGGTGGCTGTTTTGTTACCGGTTATTCCTACCATTATTCCGTCAGCGACAGTAACAGCGACTATCTTACTATTCACTACTCCCCCAGTGGCGCGGTGGAATGGATAGCCCGGTATAACGGTCCAGGAAATGGCCAGGATGTGGCGACCGGGCTTGTATGGAACCAGCGGGGAGCGCTCTATGTTACAGGTTATTCTTGGACCGATTCACTCAGGATGCTTGACTATTTAACGATAAAATACAACGCCGATGGCGAAACTATTTGGACAAGACGTTACGATGGCACCAGCACGGCTATGGAAACGAAAGATGATTATGCCCTTGCCATCACACTTGATGATGCTGGCGATGTTTATGTCACCGGTAGGGCGGGAGAGGAGGCCACCTGGTACGATGCCACAACAATTAAATACACATCAAGAGGGCAAACCGTCTGGGTCAACCGCTTTGACTGGGGTGAAAATGCTACAGATTGTGCCGGAGAGATTGCCGTTGACAAAGATGGCTTTGTTTATTGTGCCGGTTTTACCGAGACAAACCTTGGTTCCCTTGATATGCTTGTGTTCAAACTGAGTCCGAACGGTGTCCGCCAGTGGCAGGACATTTACTTCTCCGTTGTTGGTGAGGACGATTTCGTGAATGCGCTTTGTGTTGACCGTTATAACAATATGTATATTACCGGAAGTTCTACCGGTTCTGACGCATACTATCACTGGGTAACAATTAAATACAACAAAAACGGCGCTCGGGTCTGGGTTGCTCTTCACGGTGCCTTGAATGAGGAGGATGATGAACCCAATGCGATTGCGGTTAACACCTTAGGTGATGTCTTTGTTGCCGGCTATGATGTCCTTGAAGGAAATGAGGATTATGCGCTGGTGAAGTATTCTGCACCTGATGTTGGTGTTGCGGCAATAATTCAGCCACGGGATACACTCCGGCTGGACGCCGAGGTGATCCCCCGGGTGAAGATAAAGAACTACAGTGCGCTCAACCTTACATTTCCAGTGCGTCTGGAGATTGGCAATTTTTATTTTGACATGGAGCAGATTCCGTATCTTTCCCCGTATGATTCCACTATCATCTCCTTTGCACCCTGGGTTGTTCGGGACTTAGGTGAACATAATGTCAAATGCAACACGATGCTCGTTGATGACAAAGAACCTGGTAACGATACCCTCTTGACCAGGATAAAAACGGTTTCTCCCTGGGAGCAACTTGAGGAAATGCCGGCCGGACCGAATGAAAAGGATGTCAATGATGGTGGTGCCCTAACATTTGCTCAGGAGAGTCTGATTTTTGCCTTCAAGGGTAACAACAGGAGCGAGTTCTACTGTTACAACATCAACCGCCAAACCTGGATTGAAAAGGAAAGCATCCCGGCTCCAGAGAGAAAAAGGGTCAAGGGTGGTGCCTGTCTTGCCGCCGATGGTAGCGGTAATATTTATGCGCTCAAGGGTAACAACACCCTGGAGTTCTGGCGCTACTCAATCGCCGATAATCAATGGACCCAACTGAAAGACTTTCCCGAAGGTGCTAAGAAGGTGAAAGGTGGCGCTGGCATGATTTATGCGCGGGGATTCAACCAACTCTTTGTTCTGAGAGGTGCCAACACAACCGATTTCTATACCTACTTTATTGATGGCGACTCCTGGGGGGCAAAGAAAAGCGTGCCCACCGGTGAGCGCAGTCGCCGGGTAAAGGATGGCAGTGCGATTGCATTTGACGGTGACTCCATTGTTTATCTTTTAAAAGGCAACACCTATGAGTTCTGGGCCTACAACTTGAGAGGAGATTCTTGGATAAGGATGCCCGATATTCCGGATTCAAGAATTAACCCGAAGAGACGGAAATTTAAAAAAGGTGCCTGTATTGCTTATGACCCGGAGTATGGAAGGGTCTATGCGAGCAAGGGTGGCAAACAGACCGAGTTCTGGTATTTTGATGTCTTCGGCTCTAACTGGGTTGAGACGACAGATACACTCCCAAAATCACCTTCCAATCGTGGACCTTATGCCGGTGCAGCAATGGTCTATGCGCGCGGCAAAATTTATATGCTCAAAGGGAACAAAACCCGCGAGTTCTGGTGCTATCATGCCAACTTTCCGCTCAACCCTCCCTCTTATGGACAGCAGGCAAGAAGAGAAAATCTCAACACACAACTGAGGCTCGCAATCGCACCAAACCCACTCAGAAATCAGGGGATTTTGCATTACACCCTGTTGCAACCAGGAAAGGTAAGGTTAGCGGTTTATGACATCTCCGGACGGGTACAAAGGGTTATAGCAAGTGGTCATCAGTCACCAGGTGCCTATTCATTACGGCTTGATACAAAAACCTTGAGTGCGGGCGTTTATCTTGCCCGGCTTGAGGTTGAGGGGGTAAGCGTTACTGAAAAGATTTTAGTAGTGAAATAGAAAGGAGGACAAAATGAAAAGTTTGTTATTATCCTTTCTCGTCATCTTTGCCCTGGCTTTCGGGCAGAACTGGGTTGGTCCTTATCAACTCACCGATAATTCTGCAGATGACATCAACCCTTCGGTTTGTCAGGAGTGGGTTGTTGGTGATATGACCTGGCTGGTCTGGCAGACTAACCGCAATGGTAACTGGGATATTTACAGCAAATCCTGCTCTTTCTATAATGGCAACGGGTGGGGCAACGAGATTCCGGTATGTGTTGACAGCGGTGATGATGTCAATCCGGTTGTTGTGAGTATGAACGATGCGGTTGACCATCCCTCATTCTGGTGTTTTTGGGAAAGGATGACATCACCGGTCAGTGGCAGCATCTTGGGTTCTTACATTACCTTTCGGGATGTGTGGTCTGAGCCTGTTGAAATCGGCAGAACCCTGCATTCTCCAGGTGAATCGTCTTTTCCCAGCGCAATCGCTATCAGGGGTCAGAATGGCGATACCATCTGGGTCGCCTGGGTGAATCATGACACCGGCGGTTATTCAATAGAGTATGCCTTTAACCCCAATCCTTACAACCCTCGAGACTCCTGGTATGGACCGTTTATTGCGGTTGCGACTTCTTCGCCGATTCACCATGCGCGCATAGGCAGGGGCAGACTGCCTTTTGGCGGACAGGCTTGCCCGGTATTAACCTGGGAACAGGAAAACAACATCTTTTACTCTTGGTATATGGATGGCAGCTGGACAAGACCCCAGGAGGTGGCGCCATCACCCGCGCTTGACCAGAATCCAGAGATAATCAGTTATCATCCGCTCTATCAGATTGGTCCCTGGATTACCTGGGAGTCAATGAGGGATGGTGATACCGCAATCTATGGCACGGCAATGGATACATTCAGCATCGGTAGAAGATGGTGCCAAAGTGGAGGTGCCGGTGTCAATTTGAGCCCTTGTGGCACTCCGGCATTTTACACAACCGAGAATTTTATTGAACCGCGAATGGTGGTCTGGACAACAGACAGAAATGGTAATTTTGATATCTACAGCAGCGGTTTACTTCCCAGTGAAGACAACTGGGTTGACACCAATCCGGCAATGGATATCAATCCAGCACTGACAACAATCGGCGTAACCCAGAACTGGTGTGTCTGGCAGTCAAACCGCAATGGCAACTGGGACATCTTCGGCAGTTATATTTACGCAACCGGGATGACAGAAAACGGACGGCAGAAAATAGAAAACTTCGGTCTTCGGCCTCCGGTCTTCGGTCATTTTGAAGGTCCTGGTGTACTTCTGAATGCATCCGGGCAGAAGGTGGCAATTTTGCAACCGGGCTTAAACAAACTCAACCTGTGTTGCGGAATTTACTTCCTGGTACCTGACAAAAGGCATAAATGTGTTAAAATATTAATGCTTAAATAGCGAATATGCCAAACGGGTAACACAAAATTTCCACTTTAAATTTTAAGGAAAATCAGCCGGCGCATTGCAGGTTAATGGATGATGACAATCGGTGTCACCTCGGTCTTCGGTTTCCGGTCATCGGTCATCTTCAGGAAATAGACACCCGCAGGCAGAAATCTCAGGTTGTTCTCACCCTTGCAGATTCTGGCAAGAGCCCTGCCGGTCTTGTCAAGGAGAAGCGCGGAGCGTTCACTGAGATAAAAGGAGTTGCGGATGATGGTGCTGATGGGTTGCTGGAAGCGGTTTGAGTTTTGATAATTTTCCGCAACCGGCACAGAAAACCTCGGTTTCAAAAGCCCGTCGCCAATCAGACACATTCCGTAAAACCAGGAACGCTCCTGAGCGGTAAACCCGCCTTGCGCCCGTTGGACAAACCAGGAAGAAAAAGCCTGGGCAAGGGAGTAGTTGTTACTCAGCGGGTAATAAAAGTCCTGGAACTCAAGCATTGAGCCGGTCTTGGTTGAGCCAATCGCACCAAGCCCACTGGTGGATTGAAAGACATATCTGCCACCGCAATAACCCCGCTCAATAAAACGGGCATTGGAGCAGGCAAACAGGTTGTAAAAGCAGGCTTCAGGGTCTATTCTCGGAATTGACTCGGCATAAAACCAGTCCCAGTTCTGACCGTGATTGTATTTCATCGCATGACCACCAGGCCAGGAATGGGCGCACAGTTGAATCCACTGATAGGCAGCGGTGTCAATCCGCGGCTTGTAGTCACGAATCCGGGTCTGTTCCGAATCGGCAATAAACATCCGCTCGGGATAGAGATAGCCAACATAGCCGCTCCATTGCCCCGCCCAGGGTGTCCAGTCGTCATCAATGTAAACGAGCGCCCGCTCGGTAACAACGAGCCCGCCGGTCCGGTACCGATGACACCGCTCAAGGTAGAGTCTGATAAGCGAGTCCTGTTTGCCAATGGTGGCAGCATAGATGCGGGCGATGCCAATTTCCGGTGCGACATTGCCCGAGTGAGTGTCATAGATGGAGTCCATTCCCGGCACCAGCGAATCAAAGGTGTCATAACGCACCCAGGTGTCCTGCCAGACACCGTCAAGGTCCATAAAATAAAGGTCGCAGGGAAACTCCTCATAACCATCATCCGGGTCCCTTCTGCCGTTGTTGTTCCAGTCGTCAATCATCTGAAACCAGGCAACCGGCAGATTGCCAATCAGGATGGCAGCGGTAAGTGCAGAGTCCTGATACTCCCTTTGCAGAAATGCCCGCAGCGATTCGCAACTGGTCCCGGTGATGGCAAACGCAGCAACATCATACCCCTCATCCTCAAGGTCAAGGTAAAGGGTGTCAAGGTAATCGGCAAGCGCACTGGCAAGCGAATCCTGAACAAGGATATCAACCCTGTCATTAAATGTGTGCCTACAGGACTTCAGTTGCTCCACATTCCATCCCTGAATCTGCGGATTTGCAGATACCCAGGTGCGAAACGGTGTCGGCTTTGATGAGTCCGGACTCATCCAGCGCAGGACTTGGACATCAGGCATAAAGGCGAAAAGGTAAACAAAAAGCGGGATAAAGTTCATAGAGAACTATAGCACCTTTCTGCCCCTGGTCAATTAAGTCAGCATTAACAATCGGGCAAAATTTTTGAGCATCCCCTACTATTTATTTTATTAAGAGCCAAAATTTGAAAAAGATTAACAGAGAATCCTGAACTTTTCGCAAGATAAGGATATAACATTAGGATTAACATAAAGTTAGAAAATTGATGCCAATTGATTCACCCCCAAAAGGGTAGGTCCCCTCTACCATCACCCCTGCCATCCCCATCTGCGGCTTGAAAAGGGGATGGTGTTTGCTGATGTTTTTAAGATTGACAGGAGGGGCTTTTATTGCAACAATATTGTGATGGATAAGGAAAAGGCAAAGAAAGAGATTGAAAGACTGCGCCGGGAGATTGAGGAGCACAATTACCGCTATTATGTCCTTGCCCAGCCAATCATCTCTGACTATGAGTTTGACCTGTTGCTGAAAAGGCTTGAGGAGCTGGAAAAACAGTTTCCCGAGTTCATCACGCCCGACTCTCCGACCCAGCGGGTTGGGGGCGAGCCTTTAAAGGAGTTTAAGACCGTTACCCACGAGATTCCGATGCTTTCCCTTGACAACACCTATAACTACGATGAACTGCGGGAGTTTGACGAGCGGGTGAAGAAGGTTGTGCCCAAGCCGGTCTATCTGGTCCAGCAGAAGATTGACGGTGTGGCGGTGGCGCTGAGGTATGAAAACTTCCGGCTGGTTTTAGGGGCAACCAGGGGCGACGGTCTGCACGGTGACGATATCACCCAGAACCTGAAGACGATTAACAGTGTGCCCTTGCGCCTGCGCAAGGAGGTTAAGGGGTTTGAACGGTTTGAGGTCAGGGGCGAGGTGTATCTGCCCAGGCAGGAGTTTGTCCGCCTGAATGAGGAGCGGGAGGAGGAGGGCGAGCCGGTCTTTGCCAACCCCCGGAATGCCGCTGCCGGCACATTGAAACTTCTTGACCCGCGTGAGGTCAAGAAAAGAAAACTGGACTGCTTCATCCATACCGTGCCCAAGCCACCAAAGGGCTATGAAAGGGATTCAGACACGATTGCGGTTTTAAAGGAACTTGGTTTCAAGGTAACACCACCCTCGCTCCTGTTTGATGGGATTGAGGGGGTGATTGATTTCTGCGAAAAGTGGCAGAAGGAACGGACGGGTCTGCCCTATGATGTTGATGGGATGGTTATCAAACTTGACCGCTACCGCGACCGGGAGGAGCTGGGGACAACCGAAAAGAGCCCGCGCTGGGCGGTTGCCTATAAATATCCACCTGAGGAGAAGGAGACGAGGGTAAAAAGAATCTTTGTGAATGTTGGTAGACTGGGAACGGTGACGCCGGTGGCAGAACTTGAGCCGGTATTTTTGTCCGGGACAACCGTCACCCACTCAACCTTGCACAATATGGATGAGGTTGAACGGCTGGATGTGCGGGAAGGTGATACGGTCGTGGTGCACAAGGCGGGTGAGATTATTCCGCAGGTTCTGCGGGTGGTAAAGGAGAAGCGCCCACCCGGAACAAAGAAATTCAAGATGCCGGAGAGATGCCCGGTCTGCGGAACAAAACTTTTCAAAGAGGCGGATGAGGTTGCCTGGCGGTGCGTAAACGCATCCTGTCCCGCGCAACTGGTGGCAAGGCTATTACATTTCGGCTCCAGGCAGGCGCTGGATATTGAGGGGTTGGGCGAGAAACTGGTTGAGCAGCTGGTCAAAAAGGGGCTGGTAAAGAACTTTGCCGACCTTTATGAACTGAAACTTGAGCAGCTGATTGAACTGGAACGGATGGGCAAAAAGTCGGCAGAAAACCTTTTGCAGGCGCTCTCAGAGTCAAAGAAAAGACCCTTTGCCCGGGTCCTGTTTGGCTTGGGAATCAGGCATATTGGGATTCATGCGGCAAGGCTCCTTGCCCAGCACTTTGGCTCAATTGAAAGACTGATGTCAGCAAAGGAGGATGAGATTGCCCAGGTGCCAGGAATTGGACCGGCAGTGGCAGAGTCACTCAAAAACTTCTTTTCTGACAAGGAGAATAGAGAACTGATCAACCGGCTCAAGAGGGCAGGGCTGCAGTTTGAGGAAAAGGGGGCAACCGGACCAAAGCCCCTTGCCGGCAAAAGGTTTGTCTTGACCGGGACATTAGAGCATTACACCCGGGAGGCGGCAACCGAAAAGATTCTTGCCCTCGGTGGAACGGTCTCATCCTCGGTGTCAAAGAACACCGATTATGTGGTTGTGGGGAAGGAGCCGGGCTCAAAACTGGACAAGGCAAGGGCTCTCGGTGTAAAGACCATTGACGAGGATGAGTTCCGCCGGCTGATAGGAGAGAAGTGAATAGTGGACTCGAGACCCCAATTCAGTATCTGAAAGGTATCGGTCCGAAAAGGGCAGAGCAGTTTGCCCGCATTGGGGTTCAGACGGTCCGGGATTTGCTTTTTTTAGTACCCCGGCGCTATCTTGACCGCTCCCAGGTCCTGCCGATTGCCCGCTTAAGGGTTGGTGATGAGGCAACGGTGATCGGCAGAATCATTGCTACCGCTCACAGGAGGACCAAGACCAAAAAGGAACTTGTCAGTTGCCTGATAAAGGACGACTCGGATGTGATTGAGGTCCTCTGGTTCAATCGTCCAGATTTAAAGACAAGGTTTAAACCCGGTCAGGAGATTTTAATCTCGGGAAAGGTTACCCGGTTCCGGCACAAGCAGTTTGTCAACCCAAGTTTTGAACTCCTCGAGGGCAAAGACGGATTTTCCTTTGCCAATGCCATCATCCCGGTGTATCCCTTGACCGAGGGTCTTTCAATCTGGGTAATCAGAAAGGCGGTGCAAACCGGGCTTGAGCGGTTTGGCAATCTCTTGAACGAGACCCTGTCAAGGGAAATCCTTTCTCACTACCGATTTCCGGACATTAAAAGTGCAATCGCGGCGGTCCACTTTCCCAGGAGCCTGGTTCTTGCCGAGAAGGCAAGGGAGCGGCTGATTTATGAGGAACTATTTTTCTTTCAATTGCTTTTAGCCCTGCGCCGGCGCTCCTCGGAACAGGTCAAGAAGTCCAGGCCTTTGATTGAAAAAGGAAACCTGACCCAACCTTTTTTGAAAGGGCTTGGTTTTAAACTCACCCGGGCGCAGGAAAGGGTGATTGCGGAGATAAGGCAGGATATGGCGCAGATGCGGTGTATGAACCGGCTCCTCCAGGGTGATGTCGGCTCGGGCAAGACCGTTGTTGCGCTCTATGCGATGCTCATTGCCTGTGAAAACGGTTTTCAGGCGGCGCTGATGGCGCCGACCGAGATTCTTGCTGAACAGCACTTTTATAACTGGCAGGAGCGGCTTAAGGGACTGGGCTTGAAAGCGGCGCTTTTGACCGGTTCAACCAGTGTCAAGGAGCGGGGGCAAATCCTTGCCGGTCTGGAAAGTGGTGAGGTCCAGATGGTATTTGGCACCCACGCCCTGATTGAGGAAGGGGTGAGGTTTTCCCGGCTTGGTCTGGTTGTTGTTGATGAGCAGCACCGGTTCGGGGTGATGCAGAGGGCAGCCCTTTTGAACAAGGGGATAAATCCAGACTTTCTGGTGATGACCGCAACCCCGATTCCTCGCACCCTGACCCTGACCGTTTACGGCGATTTGGATTTGTCCGTCCTTGATGAAAAACCGCCGGGCAGGATGCCGGTAATAACCAGGCTCTTTACCGAAAAACAGCGGCAAAGGGTTTACGAAGGGATAAGAAGGCGGCTCGCTATGGCTGAGCAGGTTTTTGTTGTCTGCCCTTTGATTGAGGAGAGCGAGAAACTGGAACTGGCGTCAGCGGTTGAGAGTTACGAGAAGACCAAGGCGGCTTTCCCTGGATACAAAATTGGCCTAATTCATGGTCGGCTGCGACCGGAGGAGAGGCGCAAGATGATGGAGCGTTTCCGCCTGGGTGAACTTGATATCCTCGTAGCAACACCGGTGATTGAGGTGGGGGTTGACATTCCCAATGCGACGGTAATGGTGATTGAGCATCCAGAGCGGTTTGGACTTGCCCAGTTGCACCAGTTGCGGGGGAGGATTGGTAGGGGTGAGCGCCCCTCCTGGTGTATTTTAATGGCACAGGACGAGGAAATGGCAGAGTCAAGCGAACGCCTGCGTTATTTTGTCTCAACAAACGATGGGTTCAAACTGGCAGAGAAGGACCTGGAGATGCGCGGTCCGGGTGAGATTTTGGGGACAAGGCAGCACGGACTTCCAGACTTGCGGATAGCAGACATCTTTCGCGACCGGGAGATCCTTTTGCGGGCAAGAAGGGATGCCTTTCGCCTGATCGAACTTGATCCGGAACTGAAACAGCCGCAAAATGAGAATATCAGGAAAACCCTTTTTGAGCGCTATCAGGGCAGGGTAGAACTGTTGCGGGTTGGATAGGAGGAATGGATGAAAAATAGGTCAAAAGTCAAAATGATTTGGGCTCTTTGCACCTTGCATTTTGCACTTTGCATTTTGCATTGCACCAATGTCCCTAAATCTGTTGGCAAACTGCGCGAAGTAACTGTTATTTCCGATTACTGGAACCAAGTTGGGCAAACGGTTGAAGGGATTCTCTGCCGCCCAATTAAGACCCCCCAGCCTGAACCGGAGTTTCTCTTACGGGTGGGAGGGTTTGACCGGTTCAAAGACTACTCCCGGTTAAGGGTTGTTTTTCTGATTGGCACAAGGAATGATGCCATCATCAAAGAGATTCTTGGCTTTAGGCTGGACTCACTCGTTCCTAACGGGTTTGGACTTTTCAAACTTCCCAATGCCTGGAGCGCAAATCAGTGGGTCCTGGTGTTTGCTGCTGATGACACGGCAAAACTTCTTCAGGGGCTTGAGGTCTACAGCCAGAGAATCCACCACACAATAACCGAGATTGTCCTTGAACAGATGAATAAGGCAACCTATTCCCACCCCCGGGATGAGAAACTGACAGAAGGGTTAACAAGATTCGGTTGGACAATTGATGTGCCACAAAAATGGCTTTTGCAGGACCGCTATAGCGACAGCAGCTTTGTCTATATATTCAGCCATTTTCCTGACCGGAGTGTCTTTGTCTGGTGGAGCGACACAGTTGCAACCCTTAATTTAGATACGGTTCTTGATATCCGCGATAACCTGACCAAAATGTTTTATGAAGGCGATTCGGTTGACCGCAACACGGTTGTTGCCGAAAGGATTGAGTTCTTAGGGGTTCCCTGTTTGCGGGCGCGCGGGGTATGGCAGAATCCCAAAAGGGTTATTGGCGGACCTTTTGTTCTTTACGCCTTTAACTATCAGGGCAGGTTTTTCCTGATTGATGGTGTTGTCTTCAACCCTGGGGAGAAGAAACTGAGCAACCTTTTTCAGGTGGAGGCAATTATCCGCACCTTTTTGCCAAGATAGATTTACAGGGCAAACTGGTAAACACGATAGGTGCGATAGGGCTTACCGCCCCACATCAGGATCGGACGGATGATGGCAAGGTTGTCCTCAAGAATCCAGGAGACCTCGCCTTCGGTATAACCGAGTTTTTTAGCACCCATAAATGATTCGTAATAGAGCAAGGAGTCAAAACCGAGGTTGTGGAATTTGCGTTTGACACCAAGCGCCCAGAGACGGGCACGGGTGATACGGCTCTTAAGATATAGAAATTTAAGCCAGCCGAACGGAAACAACCTTCCCCCGAGCCGCTTTAACACCTGATTGTAGTCAGGCAGGGCGATGCATATCCCTGCCGGTTCGTTTTGGTAAAAGACCAATGGGCAGATTTCTGGCTGGACAATCGGCTTTAACTGCCGGGCAAGGTCATCAATCTCCTCATCAGTCATCGGTGCAAAGTCCCAGTTGTTTGACCAGGCATCGTTATAAACCTCTTTGATGTATTTGAGGTCAGTCTTCAGGTCTTTGAGATTGACCGGTCTCACCGAAAGCCCAGGCTTGTTTTTCAGCGCCTGCAGAACCCGCTGCAACTTTTCCGGAATCGGCTGGTCAAGCGGCACTGAATAGGCATAGAGGTCCTTCACCTTGACCAATCCGCAGCGCTCAATCAGTTCCGGATAATAAGAGGGGTTGTAAGCCATCTTGATATAGGGCATACCGTCAAACGGCCCAATTAAAAGCCCGGCTTCATCATTCAAACTCGGATTTGCAGGTCCATAGACCTGTTTCATACCGCAAGAACGGAGAAACTCGGCACAAGCGGTAAAAAGGCGCTGGCAGGTCTCAAGGCTGTTTTCAGTTTCAAAGAAGCCGAAAAAGCCGATGGCAGTTTGGTGATACTCATTGTAGTTCTTATCAATTGTGGCGCAGATTCTGCCCACAACCCTGCCTCCCCGCTCAGCGAGAAATAGCGCCCGTTCAGCATGGTTCCAGAAAGGGTTTTTGCCCGGGGTGAGGGTGTTTTTGACATCTCTCTTTAATGGTGGCACCCAGTAAGGGTCGTTTTTGTAAAGGTAAAAGGGCAGACTGACAAACCGCTCAAGGTCAAAAGGGGTTGAGACCAGGCGAACTTTGACCTCGCTCAAGTAATCAGCCCTTCCCTCTTGCCCACCCTTTCAAAGATTTCAAGTGCCTGGGTGATGTCATCATCGGTATGGGTTGCCATCAAACTGGTGCGGATAAGCGAACCTTTGGGCGGCACTGCTGGTGGTAAAACTGGATTGGCAAATATCCCTTCGTCAAAAAGGGCACGCCAGAAATGAAGGGTCTTCATATCATCGCCAATGTGAATAGGAATAATCGGTGTAGCGGTGGTACCGATATTATAACCCATTGAACCCAGACCCTGAATCATCCGCCTGGCATTCCGCCAGAGCCTTTCCCGGCGCTCAGGCTCGGACTTAATTATCCTGAGCGCGGCGAGGACGGTTGCCACTGCGGTAGGCGGAATTGCCGCAGAAAAGATTAAAGGGCGTGCCTGGTGCCGGATAAAGGTAATGACTTTGTGCTCGCCCACCACATACCCGCCAATTGTGGCAAACGATTTAGAGAATGTTCCCATAATCAGGTCAACATCATCCTCCACACCAAAATGTTCAGCGGTGCCCCGTCCGTGTTTGCCAAGAACACCGACCGCATGGGCATCATCAACCATCAGCCGGCAGTGGTATTTTTTTACCAACGGAACGATTTTATCAAGCGGTGCGATGTCCCCTTCCATTGAAAAGACACCATCAACTATCACCAGTTTTCCGGAATCCTTGGGTAGGGTTTTAAGTACCGCTTCCAAAGAGTTGGGGTCATTATGACTAAAGCGCTTGACCTGACCATAGGACATCTGACAGCCATCCATAATTGAGGCGTGGTCAAGTTTATCAGTGATGGCAAAGTCGCCCCGGCGGACAAGCGCGGAAACCACGCCGAGGTTCGTCTGATAGCCAGTGGAAAAGACAATGCAATCCTCCTTTTTGTAGAAGTCGGCAAGCTGGGTTTCCAGTTCAATATGGAGGTCAAGGGTGCCATTCAGAAACCTTGAGCCGGTGCAGCCGGTCCCATATTTCTTGATGGCATCAATCGCCGCCTGTTTTACCCGTGGGTCGGTTGTCAGGCCGAGGTAGTTGTTGGAGCCGAGCATGATCAGCTCCTTGCCCTTGATGGTAACGCGGCGGTCTGGTTCCGAGTTTAGCGGGATGAAATAGGGGTAATATCCAGCCTTTTTTGCCCGGTCAACAATCGGATAGTATTCAACACATTTGGCAAATAAATCCATTGGCTTCATTCTAAATGAGATGCCTTCTCTGTCAAGGATTTGTCATAGGAGGGCAAGGTTAAAATCCACTGCCTTTATTCAGTACTTCAACGACCAATCACCGTGACATTACCACTCCTCCAGTTAGCCACATACACATAATTGCCATCAGGCAAAGCCGCGATACCCCAAGGTTCCTCGCCTACCGGAATATTTGCCACCACCACATTGTCGCTTGTCCGTATCACCGAGACGGTGTTATCATGAAAATTGGTCACATAAACATAATTCCCCCCAGGAAGAACCGCGATACCAGTAGGAGAAGTGCCCACTGGAATATTTGCCACCACCACATTATCGCTTGTCCGTATCACCGAAACGGTGTTCTCATAAAAATTGGTTAAATAGATATAACTGCCATCAGGTAGAACCGCTATTCCCTGAGGGGCATTTCCTACCGGGATGGTTAAAACCACCTCATTATCAGCGGTGCGTATCACCGAAACATTGTTAGCACCCCAATTGGTGACATAGACATAACTGCCATCAGGCAAAACCGCAACACCACGAGGGTTTCTCCCCACAGGAACGGTTGCCACCACCTCATTGTCAGCGGTGCGTATAACAGAGACATTCCTGGAATCCCAATTGGCGGCATAGACATAACTGCCATCAGGCAAAACCGCTATTGCAGTCGGTGTGGCGTTCACCCTTATCGCCGTTATTACCCTGTTGTCGGCGGTCCTTATCACCGAGACATTATTACTTTGTGAATTTGCTACATACACAAAACTGCCGTCAGGCAATGACACGATACCCTCAGGCTCATCACCTACCGGGACTGCGTTCACCACGGTATTGTCAGCAGTGCGTATTATCGAGACCGAGTTACTACCAGAATTTGTTACATAAACAAATTCCCCATTGGGCAGGGGTGTTAGACACCGGGGCCAGGTCCCAACAGGAACCGTTGCCACTACCCGATAAGGATAGTCCCTGGGAGGGGCGTCAAGGACAATCTGATGGGCGTCTGACCAGTCAGAGGTGTCGCCGTGAATATCCTTTGCCTGCGCCCTCACATAATAGGTGTCCGGGGAAAGCCAAGAATGCCCCATCGCCACCACCTCACCACTCTCAACATATGAAGACCATTCCGAAACGGTCCCATCACCCCAAAAAAACCGTATCGCAACGCTGTCACCATCAGGGTCATAAGCCTGGGTTGAAAAGGTGTAGACACTGTCAGTATAGCCCGCTCCTGGACCATCTGGGGTTGCCGGTTTGTTCGGAGGGGAGTTGAGTCTTAAGTGGATTGCAATCCGATGCGCAGACGACCAGTCAGAGGTGTCGCCGTGAATATCCTTTGCCTGCGCCCTCACATAATAGGTGTCCGGGGAAAGCCAAGAATGACCCATCGCCACCACCTCACCA